>CAUDRX010000032.1 GCA_958451915.1 uncultured Peptococcaceae bacterium | reverse complement strand
AAACGCTATTATGCAGAGATCCTGCGCTACTGCCATTGGCACGCACCGACACGGATGCTGGCCGAAGACGCAGCACAGGAGACCTTCCTGAAATTCATCCGTTATGCATCACGTTACGAAGCACAGGGCAAGCTGCGGGCGCTGCTCTACCAGATCGCACGCCACACCTGCATCGATATGGCGCGGCGCCGCTCTCTCTGCGATGTCTCACTGGATGAATCAGCGGAACCTGCCTGTGAGGACGCGGGGTTTACCGAAGCGCGCACACGCGCCACACTGCGCGAACTGGTACAAACACTGCCACAAGCCCAGCGCGAGATCGTGCTTTTGCGGTTCGCTCAGGATCTCACGCTTCGTGAGATCGCCCAGGTGACAGACCTGCCTCTGCGCACGGTGCAGTCACGGCTGCGTGCGGCACTGAAACGACTACGAACAACCTGCGAAAGGGAGGACCTATTATGACCAGGCAAGCTTTTGAAAAAGAACTTTACACCGCCCTGCATGAAACTTCTGCGTCGGATAAAGCCCTGCAGGAGACGATAACACATGCACGGGCTGCAGTCGTGCAGCAGGGGAACGTGGAACGGATCGGTTTTGCGGCCTTCCTGCGCCGGCAGGTGCGCTTCATCGGTTGGAAGATCTGGCTCATGCAGGCACTCTGCCTCCTGTTTGCCAATGGCCTGTTGTGCGCCAGCTTTGGCATGGCCTACTTCACCGCGCCGCGGCTGCTTGTGCAATGTCTCTGCTGTCTCTCAGTGCTGGTGATGCTGACGGCGCTGCCAGTCCTTTACGAATCGGTGCGCTGCCGCATGCATGAGTTGGAAGCGGCGACGCGCTTCTCGGCGACGCGGCTTTTGGCGGCGAAGCTCCTCCTCGTCGGCGCCGGTGATCTGGCGATGCTGGTGGGGCTCTGGCTCTCGGCTCTCTGGCTGACGCCGCTGGAAGCGCGGCTGATCCCGCTCTGCCTGCTCCTGCCCTTCCTCTCGGCGGCGAGCGGCTGCCTGACCCTGCTCGACCGCCTGACGCCTGCACATTTCTGCGGCGGCAGCGTGCTCTGGGGGATCCTGCTCTGTCTGGCCTTCAGCTTTGTGAACCGCCAGGGGCTCGCACTCTCGGCGCTCTTCTGGCCAAGCGTCGCCCTCTGCGCCCTGCTCTTTGGCTACTGCCTGTACGCGCTACGCCGCCTCCTGCATACGACCCATTTCTGCGAATCGCAGCTTTCCTGATAGAAAGGAGCTTCCCATGGAACTGACCATCGACCGCGTTAGCAAACGCTTCAAAGACAAGACCGCCGTCGACGCCGTCTCCCTCACGCTCACGCCGGGCGTCTGGGGCCTGCTCGGCGCCAACGGCGCAGGCAAGACGACCCTCATGCGCATGTGCTGCGGCATCATGCAGCCCTCGTCCGGCGAGATCCGTGCCGACGGCATTCCCATCGACCGCCTCGGCGCGGCCTATCGCGACAGCCTCGGCTATCTGCCGCAGGAGTTCGGCTTCTACCCGAGCTTCACAGTGCGCGACTACCTTGACTACATGGCCGCCCTCAAAGGCCTCGGCAAAGGCGACGCCCGCCGCCGCATCGACACCCTGCTTGAGCAGCTCGGCCTCGCCGACGTGCGGCGAAAGCGCATCGCCAAGCTCTCCGGCGGCATGAAACGGCGCGTCGGCATCGCCCAGGCACTGTTGAACGAGCCGGAGATCCTCATCCTCGACGAGCCCACGAGCGGGCTCGACCCGAGCGAGCGCGTGCGCTTCCGCAACCTGCTCTCGGAGTTCGCCCAGGGGCGGATCGTGCTGATCTCGACCCACATCGTCGCCGACGTAGAAAGCATCGCCATGCAGAACGCCCTCATGAAGGACGGCCGCCTCATCGCCTGCGGCACGACCGACGCCCTTGTCGCCGAGGTCCGCGGCAAAGTCTGGACGGCGCGCGTGCCAGCAGCGGATCTCGCGCGCTGGGAGCGCACGCTCACCATCGCCAGCCTGAAGAACGAGCCCGACGGCAGCATCCAGCTGCGCTACCTCGCCGAGGGCGCCGCCATCCCCGGCTCCTCGCCGGCGGACGCGCGGCTCGAAGACCTCTTCCTCTGGCGCTTTCCTACTGGACACGATGGGCCAGGCCATGGTAGTCCTACTGGACACGATGGGCCAGGCCTGGGTAGTCCCACTGGGCACGATCGTTCTTCTCACGAAAGGATGTGAACACCATGCGTCTCTTTCTCCTCGAACTGAAACGCCTGCTGAAATCTCGCCGCAGCCTCGTGATCGCCGCTTTCATGCTCGCTTTCACGATCTTCATGGCCTGGGTGCCAACGACTTACCTCATGAGCCACACCACCGAAAGCGGCACCGTCACCGGCCTCGACGCCCTCGCCTATGATAAGGACCTGGAGTCTGGCATCGCCGGCACTGTCACATCGGAAAAAGTCCAACAGGCGCTCATTACCTACCAGGACGTCTTCGCCCGCTACGATGCAGAGACAAGCTTCGACCTGCCGGACGAAGCCTATGACGAGATCAACGCCGTACAGCCGCTGCTCTTCGACCTTGGCGATCTCTATCCGGATGAGAACGGCCAGACGGTGCCGTGGCTCGAGATCGATCCAGCAGACGTCACGGACTATTATGAAACGATCCCGCTGCGCGTCGCCGCCCTCTCGCAGGCGCAGTATCCTGCCGTGCCGGGGGTCGGCGATTATTTCACCGACCTCTACGCCCAGGTGGAGACGCCGTTCAACTATACGCCGGGCGCCGATGCCACGACGCTTGACTACCTCGTTCTGCTCTCCTTCGTGCTGCTCCTATGCTGCGCCCTCTTTACCGCGCCGGTCTTCGCCAGCGACCGCCAGACCGGCGCCGACGACATCCAGCGCTGTACACTGCACGGTCGGGCTCGTCTCGGCTGGACGCGCGTCTTTGCCAGCCTCTTTATCTGCGGTGTGCTCACGGGTGTCTGCTTCGCGCTCTACTGGCTGATCTCCGACAGTCTCTACGGCTGGGAAGTCACCGACGCTTCGGCGCAGATGCTCGCTCTTTTCGGACCGCTCGTGCCGCTGCCATTCGACTTCGGCGAACTGCAGATCCTCTTCTCAGCGCTCGCGCTGCTGGCGATCCTCGCCACCACGAGCGCCATCCTCCTGCTCTCCGCGCGCATGAAAAACCTTGTCGCTGCCACTGGCTGTGCGCTCCTGCTCTGCTTCCTGCCGGTGCTCATCCAAATGATCGCACCAGCCGCCGCATCCGACTGGATCAATACCTTCCTGCCCTCGAGCGGTGTCGCCCTGCAGGCCTGCACCCTCTATGCCATGCGCACCTTCAATATCCTGCATATCGGCAGCTTCATCCTCTGGACGCCGATCGCTGTGAGTCTCTGTGCCGCCATCGAACTCGTACTCTTTGCCGTACTTACCGTCTGGCGCCTCGCCCGACAGCGTGCCTGAACCAACACATACGAAAACCGCCGCCCGGTCACACACCGGACGGCGGTTTTTGCATCCAAAGATATTCAATTCACCCCATCTGGCGCCTCGCCTTCCAGGATCTGCTCTGCCATCTCCCGCGAGAAGGCGAACGGCTGATGCCACGGATTCACGACAAACCCTGGTGCATCCAGGGCGATGCCGTTCTTCAGGATCTCGTCGATGAAATAGGAAAGAGCGCTGCTCTGCGGCCCCCGCGCGAAAGCTTCCTGCGAAGTGAAGAGGGCGATGTATTCGACCCCATCGGCCACACGGACGGTGCGCAGGATCATCCCACCATCTTCGGTGTGTTCGACGGGCACGATCACGTGGCCATCGGCCAGCATCCGCTGGCGCAGGGCGTCGAGCACGGCACGGCCGGTCTCTTCCCGGGGATCCGTGCTGAAACGGGCGATCGCCGCCTCGATCACCTCGTTGCCCTCGAGGCTCTTGTCTCGGAAGGCCGGTGCCGCCTTCACCGTTTCGAAACGGTCGATCACCGCCAGCATCTCTTCCGGCAGGCGCGCACGGCATTCGGCGACGAGCGCATCCGGCACCCCGTAGAAGGCTTCGGCGATGCTGGCCGCGATGCAGGTGAGGGTGTCGCAGTCGCCGCCGAGGGAGACGGCCGTGCGCACGACATCCTCGAAGTCTTCCCCTTCCAGGAAGGCGGTGATCGCTTCCGGCACCGTCTCCTGGCAGCTCTCCACATGCTTGTAAGTTGGCCGGATCTCGTCACAGCTGCGGCTCAGGTCGTAGCCGATGTCCTCGGTGATGAAGCGACGGATCTGCGCCTTCGACGCGCCGCTGCGCGCCAGGAAGATCGCTCCGGCGGTCGCTTCCGCGCCCTTCAGGCCCTCCGGATGGTCGTGGGTCACCGCCGCCGTCCAGCGCGCCAGGCGGCAGGTCTCGTCCAGGCTCTCGCAGAGCCAGCCCGCCGCCGACACGCGCATCGCCGCGCCGTTGCCATAGCTGCCGTAAGGGCTTGGGTTGATCGTCACAAGCCATTTGCTGAAACGGTGTCCATAGCCCGCGTTCGGATAGCGGCGGCCCCAGCGCTGCATGGCATCGCTCACAGCCAGCTTCACCACCTTTTCGTCCTTGCCCAGCGTGTCGAGCAGGGCCTCTGCCACTGCCACCGTCATCACGGTATCATCGGTGAAATGAGAATGCTTGTTGAGCAACGGAAATTCCTTCGTTTTCGGGCTCTTGTCAAATTCATACGGCGCTCCGATCATATCGCCTAAGATCGCTCCATACATGTCTGATTCCTCCTTGGATCGTTTTCTCGGTCCTAGTATAGCAGAAAAAGAAAAAAGCGTGGTCGTTTGTCAGGCGACAAATGCCACGCTGTCTTCACTTTACTCTTCAAGCCAACACGCGCAGCTTTTTCGGCAGGATCTCGAAGCCGATCTGCGCGGCGGTGCCGGGGACTTCGCCGTCGGTGTGCACGTACAGCGGCTGCTCGAGACGCACGACGACGCGGCTGGCCTTGTGCAGGCTGACGCCGCGCGTGTGGGAATGACGGCCCATGGCCAATAGCGGCAGCCGCGCCAGGGTCTCGAGGCGCGTAAGGCCTTCGGCCAGACAGACGGAGAAAAAGCCGTCCATAGCGCTGGCGCCAGGCGCGACGGGCACACCGCCGCCTTCCCACGGAAAGTTCATGCAGGCGAGAAAGATGAGCGCGTCCAGGTCTCGCCAGAGGATGCCCTGAGGCGTCTCCATCTGCACAGAGCCCGTGACGGTGGCGAGATGCCGCACCGCCGAGAGCGTCATCAGGCCGTAGACAAAGCTGCCGAGGCCGAGGCGGTTGAGCCAGGCCTTGGCACGCGACGCCTCCACCTGCGCACAGATCCAGGCGTCCATGCCGACGCCGGCACTGATGGCAAAGCGCCGCGGCGCCGCATCGCCGATGGTCACCTGGCCGATGTCGATGCGCTTTTCGCCGTCGGCGGTCAGCGCCCGTTCGAGCGCCGCCAGCGGCTGCTTGGGCAGGCCCAATCCGCGCACGAAATCATTGCCGGAGCCAAAGGGCACGACCCCGAGCGCCACCCGCTCGAAGTCTTCGATGCCGTTCAGGACTTCGTTGATCGTGCCGTCGCCGCCCACGACCACCAGCCGCACAAGCCCATCCGACGTCCGGCTGACCTGCGCCGCGAGCTGGCGCGCCTGGCCCGGCCCATGGGTCGTCCAGGACTGGAACGCCACGTTCTTTTCCCGCAGCGCGGTCTTGAGCCGCCGCCACTGACGCCCAGCGCGCCCGCGGCCGCTGGCTTCGTTGACAATAAAGAAGATCATCATTCTCGCCCCCTTCTTCTGGTATCATAGCCAAGATTTCAGCGGGGGTCAAGCCACGGGTTGCAGACGGTGCGTGAAAGTTTTACAATACAGGTAACGATACCCTGTAAAGGAGGCTCTCCCATGAGTCAATTTTTTATGAAACCTACTCTGCACCGACTCGACAGCGTACGGGAATTTGCAGAGACCTTCGCCATTGGTGAAGGCGACCTTCTCTTCACCAGCCGCCATTTCTACGACGATTTCTTCGCCGCACTGGATCTGAAATGCGATTTCATCTATCCAAAGGATTACGGCAAAGGCGAACCGACTGACGAGATGATCGAAGCCATGGCCCGTGACATCACCAAGGACTATAAACGCATCATCGGCGTCGGCGGCGGCAGCGTGCTCGACGTGGCCAAGTTCTTCGTGCTCGACCAGCCATCACCGGTACTCGATCTCTACGATGGCAAACGCCAGCCAAAGAAGGTACGCCAGCTCGTGCTCGCGCCTACAACCTGCGGCACAGGCAGCGAAGTCACCAGCGTCGCAGCACTGGCCCTTGTGAGCCGAAGCACCAAAGCCGGGTACGGCAATCCTGCCATGTTCCCGGACGATGCCGTCCTGATCCCTGAACTCCTTGAGAGCCTGCCAATGGAACCATTCTCCACGAGCGCCATCGACGCCCTCGTGCACGCAGTGGAATCCGCCCTTTCACCAAAGGCCACTCCGATCGGCAAAGTTCTCAGCTACAAAGCCATCGAGCTCATCCTTAATGGCTTCAAGACCATCGTTGCCGAAGGCCCAGAGGCACGCAAGCCACTCCTCGAAGACTTCCTCTTCGCCAGCACCTACGCCGGCGTTGCATTCTCCAATGCTGGCTGCGCCGCCGTCCATGCACTGAGCTACCCACTCGGCGGCACCTTCCATGTACCGCACGGTGAATCCAACTACGCCATGTTCACCGGCGTTATGAAGAATTATATGGAGATCAGGCAAGACGGCGAGATCGCTGTGCTCAATGCCTGCATGGCTGAGATCCTCGAATGCGACATCGTCGATGTTTACGACAAACTGGAAGACCTCCTCAACCATCTCGTACAAAAAAAACCACTGCACGCCTACGGCATGACAGAAGCCCAGATCGCTGAATTTGCCGATTCTGTCTACAACGGCCAGCAGCGCCTGCTCGTCAACAACTTCGTGCCATTCGACCGCGACCGCATCGAAAAAGTCTATCGCGAGCTCTATTGATCCCATCACACAAACAAGCCTCGGACCGATCTGTCCGAGGCTTGTTTTTTTATGCGATGAGGAGCCGGAGCACGCCAAGCATGAAAAGATGCGCCGGATAGAAGATGTAGAAAAACCATTTCGCCACCGTGCGGCCATGCGTCGCACGTTTGCCGTTGTAAAAGCAGCAGATCACGATCGCCGCAAGCGCCTGACCGCCCATCGCCGCAAGCGCATAACCGATGTTCTGCACCAGCGGGAAGCGCCCGATGCCACCAAGCAGATTCATCGTGCCAAAGAGCAGGATGCTCATGAGAAACGCACACTTGCGTTTCTGCCCGTCGCCTCGCGCCCAGGCAAAAAGCAACGTGAACGCCGGCGCCAGGAGCGCCCAGTCGCAAAAAAGCGAAAAGACGAACACACCGATCGTTGCCAGCGTCCGCAGCCACGACTGCTCGATGCGTTCGCGCACCACGAGCAGCACAAAGCACAGGAGCAGCGTGAACAAGATGTTCAGTCCAAACAGGCCGACCTCCGGCGCCGCCAGGATGAGCGCCGGCTGTGAGATCAGCGCGAACACGCCCAGTCGCAGCGCATAACGCCGCTTATCGTGCGTGTAGCCATAGCCCTCGACGAGAAAATAACACATCGTGATCGCTGTGAACCAGCCGAGATCCAGAAAAACTTCCGCCCAGAAAGTACCAGGTGTCATAAAGATCTGTGAGATGTGGTTGAGGCACATCGTCACCATGGCAATGCCTTTGATCTGATCACGATTCAGCGTCATGTCACACATGATCCTCACTCCCTATCCACACTCTGCTCACTACAGCTTCAGATCGAAAAATGCCGCTTGACCTGCCCGACTTTCTTGCAATAGACAACAAGCGCTTTCCAGCAGAGCCAGCCTGCGAGGATCAGGATCACACCGAGCACGAGCAGGAAAAAGAACGTTGGCACTGGCGCGAGGGGATCCGGACCAGCAAGGAAAACACCAATGTTGTCCATCCATGGGATGCCAAGATCGAGCAGGTAGTCGATAAGCTTGGCCGTGCCGGCGATCGGACAGAAGATGCCGCAAAGAACAAAGACCGGCGCCATGATCGCCAGGCAGGGGATGACGATCATCCCAGAGAAACCAACGAGGCTGTAGAAGGCACAGACGATGAGCACGCGCCGCCAGCTGAGGCCGCTCGATTCGGCGAGCAGGTCGCCGAGATAAGCGCGGGCAAGATCCCTGGCATCGCCAAGACGCGCAAGGATCTCTTCACTCGCGAGCCCATCGGCCTGCATTTCTTGCATCGAAGCCTTCACCTCCTTGACGATGTCCACCCGCTCCGAAACAGGAAGCGGTTTCAAATGTTTGTCAACAGTGTCGAGATATTTTTCCAAACGTACATCCATGGTTTATTCTCCTCTCAATGTCGTGATCGCTTGCAAAAGATTTTCCCATTCTTCATCCATTGCCGCCACATAGGCCTCACCATCTGCGGTAAGCGCATAGTACTTGCGCGGCGGCAAGCCTTCCTCTGATTCCTGCCAAGTGGAAGAGAGAAAGCCCTCTTTTTGCAAGCGCCGCAGGAGCGGGTAAACGGTGCTTTCGGTGGATGAGATGATCGGATATCGTGCCAACTCCTGCAGGATCTCGTAACCATAGCGGGTCCTGTCTTTGAGCATCAGCAACACACAGTATTCCAGCGTGCCGCGAACGATCTGACTTTTCCATTTTTCAAGGTTCATATCGTCCCCTCCCTCGTTTGATCTATATACATCGTATAACACAGTACCTGGTTTGTCAACAGTATATCGCAAAGGCCGGCATTTCTTATCACGCAAAAAAGAGTGCTTTTCTTGTGTATCTGCCGCTCTTATTTTTCCATAAAAAAGACCAGGACGATCGTTATACGATCGTCCTGGTCCTTATATTTCAAAAAATTGTCCGAAACGTGCACTCATTCTGTCGCCAGCACGGGCTGTTTGTGCGCTGCCGGCTCTGCCTGCCACTCGGGATCGAGGGCTGGGTCTTCTTCCTTCGCGCGCACCTTCTGCAGCGAATAGATCGCCACTTCGAGCATCTCTTTGTCCGGCTCGGCAGTGGTCAGGCGCTGGAGCTGCATGCCCGGCCAGGCAACTGCCCGCACCCAGGCTTTGTCCATATGCTTGCCGCAATAGCGCAGCACCTCATAGCTGACACCTGCGATCACCGGCAAAAGGATGATGCGTGAGAGCATACGCCAGGCAAAGCTCTCGACGCCCACCAGGGCAAAGATAAAGATCGAAATGACCATGACAATGAAGAGAAAGCTCGTGCCACAACGCGGATGCAGTCTGGTGTGGCGCATCGCATTCTCCGGCGTCAATGCTTCGCCGGCTTCATAGCAATGGATGCTCTTGTGCTCAGCACCGTGGTACTGAAAAACACGTCGGATCTCCTTCATGCGCGAGATCAGCACGAGATAGAGCAGGAAGACCCCAACACGCACAACGCCTTCAAAGATGTTCTGCCAGAACGTGCCAGGGATCAGCGGCTGCAGGAAATGGGCGATCACCACCGGCAGCACGAAAAAGAGCAGGATCCCCAAGCCGATGGAAACGATCATCGTGAGTGCGATCTCCATCGGTGAAAGCTCCTCTGCCTCCTCGTCCTCTGCCAGGGAAACATTCGTTGACCAGGTCAGCGCCTTCATGCCAACGATCAATGAATCGGCCATCGCAAAGACGCCTCGTACAAAAGGCAGGCCAAAGATCTTGTTGCGATCGGTCAGGTTTGTGAATTCCTCAACTTCCGATACGATACGGCCATCTTCCAATCGCGCGCTCATGGCCTGGTACTTTCGCCCACGCATCATGACACCTTCGATCAGTGCCTGACCGCCGTAAGAATATGCCATCTGCCTTCTCCTTTCTGCTGCTCAGGCAGCGGTCTCTGTATCCGTCGTGGTGTTCGTGGACTGGCCACTGTGTTGGCTGATCCAATCCGGCACTGACACGACGCTGTTGTCATCACTTTCAAGATCGATGCATTCAGCGGCTTTCAGCGACTGTGCCCCATCGAGGGTCAGGAGATAGCTGTAGAAGCGTGCCGTCAGCATCGTCACTGCGCCGGCATTCGGCGTAGCTTCCATGTCGCTGAAGTAGCTTTCGAGCTCATCGGTCATGATGCCGCGCTCCTTCAGTGCTTCCATGTAAAGATCATTGTCCTCAGCAAGCTTTTCTGCACCTTCGATCTCGATCACAGCACGGGCCATGGTACCAATGATCTGGCGAGATGGTGGATTCTCATTGACATAGATCTTATCCGAGAGCTCAAAGCCTGCTTTCTTGACGGCGTTATTGACCATGTTCTGGTAGCGGTTCATGGTGATCGCATCGTCCAGGGCATAGTCGTTGTCATAGCCGCCATCGAGAACACCAAGACTGCGCAGGACCTTCACCCCTGGATATGCCCAGTGATCCATCACTGCTTCTTCGGTCTGGGTATGCTCAAGCTTTGCCCCCTGTTCCGTGAGCAGATCCTGGATCAGCGGGATCGCGCCATTGTTGTAGCAGATCTCCCGCGGCGTCTGATCCAGCGACTTGGCCACGGCCACCGCCACACCGGCAGCTTCCCCGCAGGCCATGCCTGTTGGCACGATACGCGCCGACCCTGCTGCCAGTGAGGTATAGCCGGCCGCACGACCGACGATCATGAGCCCTTCCACATCCTTTGGCACGAGACTCTTCAGACCGATCGCATACTGATCCGGATAACCGACAACAGTGCCATAGGTCTGCGTCTTCGTTGGCTGCACATCGACCGGATAGGAGGTCACTGCGATGCGGTCCTCCTGATCGCGGTTCTCGAGAACATCGTCAATGGTCAGGTTGTATTCACAGTCAATGTGGCGGCTTTCGCGCACATAGAGGTCTTCAGCAGTGCCGGCAAGGGCACAGTCGTCAAAGCCCCAGAATTCTTCCTGGAGGTATGGAATGATATTCTCGAGCTCCGCCTTTGCACGTGCGATACCTTCGGCACGGCTCTCTTCGTCCAGCGGATCAACATCGAAGATGAGAAGCGCATTGACGAGCACATCGCCGTTGTCCTGAAGGGCCATATTGAAGCCGCGCAGGCGCATGGCCTCATCTGTTGGTTCATAGGCATAGCCTTCATCTCTGAAGCCCCATGCAGTGTTGCCGCTGACGCCCATACTCGTGGACTGATTGAAGATCTCGCCAATGCCACGTTTCACTGTCAGGTAACGGGTCATGCTGTCCCAGTTCACACCGCTGAGACGGAAGACAAGCGTCACACCCATCTCACGGTCGCGCTCACCGATATCTTCGCCGGCATAGGTATAAGGCGCGCCTGCTGCCGCTGCCACGTCCCCATCCTGGGTCGCATCAATGACATATGGTGCGTTGTAGGTCACTTCCTGACCATCCTCGTTCACCGTCACACCAGTGATCGTCGTGCCGTCCATGACCGGTGTCTGGAACTCAGCATTGTAACGCACGGTGAGGTTTTCTTCGCTCGTGAGCATCTCCTGGAAAACGTTCGCCGCATTCACAATGTCAAAACCGCTGCCGCCGACAGCGTTCACAAATTCCTCATAGATCCCGCCGACGAGCAGCTCGCCGTCACGTGTCTCCGGCACATCGATAAAATTCAGCGCACCCAGCGTATAGAGTCCGCCCGGCGTGCTGTCTTTGGAAAGCAAAAGGGTCTTGAGCCCATTGCGCGCCGCAGAGAGCGCCGCCGCAATGCCTTCCGGATCGGAACCGACAACGATGACATCGTAATCGCTCGCCGCCGTCCCCTCATTGGTAAACGTCGGCAAAGCTTCTGCTTCGCTTGTGACCGTCTCACTGCCACCACAGCCCGTCAGGGTCAGGGCCGCGATGAGCAGCATCGCGATCAAAGAAGTCATTTTCTTTTTCATTCATCTACTCCTTCAATAAACATTCATCTGTAAACGCCTTTCCGCTGCGCCGCACCGTTTCCGATGCCAGCACATCGATCGAATCTAATACATCTACGTCATTGATCGGCAGATCCCGTTTCAGGACTGAGAGCTCCGTGCAGCCAAGGATCAAACAGCCCGCACCCTGTGCGCGCAGGCCCTCTGCCACCGCATCAAAATCTGCACGCGGCACCGGCTTGCCCGCCTTCACCCCATCATAGATGATGTGCATCAACGCCGCCTGTCCGGCATCATCCGGTACGATCGCCTCAAGACCTGCCGCTTCGGCATATCTCTGATACGTCCCGGTGATGATGGTGCCCGTCGTCGCCATGATGCCAACCTTTTCAAGGCCAGGGATCATCGCTTTGGCATAACGGATCGTCTCCTCGACAATATTCACCACAGGGATCGACACCGCATCCTGCAGCTCTTCATAGAAATAATGCGCCGTATTGCATGGGATCACCACAAATTCACAGCCCGCCGCTTCCAGCCGCTTCGCATCCTCCACCATCACCGGCAGGGGATTGTCCGGCGACTGCGACGTGATATACGCCGTACGGTCCGGAATGTCGCAATCATTAAAGACAAGCATGTTGATATGCTCCTGGTCACATCCCGCTTTCGTCATCTCGATCACACGCTGCATATAATAAACGGTTGCCATAGGACCGACGCCCCCAATGACGCCTACTGCCTGTCTCATTATCATTCACTCCTTTATCAGCCCTGCTTCACGCGGACGCAGGCTCCTTTTATTATACCTTAACCGCTCCGCAAAACACAAGGCATCCAACAGGCAACCATAGTATAGTCGAGCACTCTTAATCAATTCTTAAAAGTACGCCTAAAATAATAAAAAACGTGACCATGCCAACGCATCGTCACGTTATCAAAAATGAAAATCAGTCATGAGGCCCAGCGCGATCACGACCAGCGCCGCTATGCGCATCCACTGGATCTCCCGGTCCGTCGGCGTGAAATACGACGGGAACACCGGGTGCACGAGAAAGAGCACCCCGTAGCAGACCGCCCCCAGGTTGAAGAACGCGCCCACACGGAACACCGTCGCCAGCACACAGCAGGCCGCAAAGATCGCCAGGCCCAGCCCCACTTGCTTGTCGAACGTCAATCTTTCAAGGTCAAAGGTCAGCTTCATCTCAGTCACCGGCCTTTCTCAGCCATCGTCACTCAATGATCTCTTCGAGCATGATCATCTTCGTAAAGCCGCCGCGCTTGTCGCGCTTATCGAGACGGATCTTGTCCAGCTCCTCGAAGGTGATGCCATTCGCTTCCGCGATAGCATGGATGACCTCGAGCACATCCGCCAGTTCAGCCATCTCTTTGGTGACCTGGTAGTCGCACACTTCCTCGTCCAGTTTTTCATCAAGGGCAAAGAGGATCTCCTGCTTGTCCTCGAGCACCGATGTGATCGCCTGGTCGCCACCCTGCACGATCGCAGTCGGCACCTTGTCACGCACCAGCTTGTTGTATGAACTCCGCGACATAAGAACACCTCCTTTGCTGTGAGAATTCACGAATTTTCTGATTTCATTCTACCACAAAGATCTTTCACGTGAAAGCATTTCACACTTATTGACACAGATATTTTGCAGTGTTACCCTAAAATCAAGGAGTTGATACTATGAGAATCGGTTTCATCGGTGACCTCCACATGGACTATAACACCCACCATGACTTTCTCGCCGAGTTCACGCGCGTCTGCGAGGACCTGGCCTTAGATACCATTGTTTTCTGCGGCGATACCACCACCGGCGCCTTTGGTTCACTGGATTTCTACAACGACCTCTCCAAGGCCGTCAGCACCCAGATCCTCGAGATCCCCGGCAACCACGAGCTCTACTGCACCGCCGGGCGCAACAAGCGCAAAAAGAACGAAGACCTCTGCTTTGACGCCAACGAGTACATGGAACTCATGCTCGGCCATCCCCTCTACAGCCTCTGCCTGCACCCCATCGTGCACGGCGACTGGGTCATCATCGGGGGCCCAAGCTGGTACGATTTTTCCCTGCACCGCAAGTTTCACATCATGACCCCCGCCACCAAGCGCCGTTTTCTGCGGCGCTGCCCGGAATATAAGTACGTGCTCACCGAAGAAGACAACCCCCACATCAACGAAGAGATCACCGCGCAGAGCCTGCGCTTCATGGAGCGTCAGCTCCAGATCATCCGGGAGCGCCCTGCCGGCGACCGCTACAAGATCTGCTCCGTCATCCACATGCTGCCACGCCCGGAACTCTATAAACAGAGCCACGTCTGGGGCACCACCATCGCCTTCATGGGCAGCAGGTATTACGCCGAACTCTACGAAAAATACCACGTCGACACCTGCATCTGCGCCCATTCCCACATCCGCATGGAGATGCAAGCAGGCGGCGTCAAGTACATCAACGTCTCCCTCGGCCATAATTTCAAATGGAAACACAAAACCTCCCTCTACCAGGAGATCCTCGATACCATGTACATCATGGACATCTGAACGCGAAAAGCGCTGCCCGGCAGCTTATCACGATAAGCTGCCGGACAGCGCTTTTGTTATGTGTCTGCATTTTACGAGATCAGCCAGGAGTTTCCGTGAATCATCACCTACGATACACGCTGAAATAGAAATAATTTAAAGGACCAGTTTTTACTGTAAAAGAACAACATTACTCTTGATCTCATTCCATAATCTCTGTCTTATTTCCTGCGTTGTATTGATCGAAACGATTCCAAAAGATGCAGCAGGCCGATATTCAGAAACCATCGGCGAATCGTGATATCGCCACATCACCTTTTCACTACTATTTACCCTTCCTTGAAGAATCCATACCATTTTAGGCACATGACAGTCTGCAGCTGCACATAACTCACTTGAATACTTGCGAATAACTTCATGCATCCGAAAATTCTTAATGTCATCTCTCTTTGCAAATTTTGCATCAAAAATGACATATTCCTCATCATGATCCGAAGATGAAAACTTTATAACAAAATCTGGAGTATAATAGCCTTTCCTGCTTGTTGTTCTATATAGTGTAAGGCCATTTTCGAATTTATATGAACTAATAACCGGCTGATAGTATAATGTTGCTGTTATGTGGTTACGACTCAGCACATATGTGTTTACAACATCTAGTTCATTTTGATAGTATCCGTCTGCTGAAGTGTAAAAGTATTTGAAGGCAGGCTCTTTAATCTCAGCCTTTTGATATCCATTATCAGCTAACAACTTCAAAAGATGTAGTAAGCAATAATACTCAAACAGTTTATCCAATGTTTTAACCTGTAAAATTAGTCTCTCTTTTTCCAAACTGTACTCCCCATACTGAAACCAGCGTACAATAATCTCAAATACCTGAGCATAGGGCTTGATTTCACAAAATGTGCTTGTTTTTCTCGGAAGAATCCTTAGCATTGAAATTTGAACATCAAAAAGCATTTCATACAGCGTGTAAAGATTCTGTAGAGCATCTATTGATTGATTAAGCTTTTTTAATAAAATTCTACAGAAAGAAATCTGTAAAGATTTAATTGTAATGATTGGCGCACAATATTCTTTCGGAAAGCTTCCATGAATTCTTGAGATAATCCGCGCCTCATTCAAAATATCTCCGTCAAATTCCTCAAAAATCTGTTTTGCATTTAACAAAACAGTATATAAAAAAGAAACAACCACTCTGTTTTCGTATACATCCCAACTCTTTTTACTTGCATCTGTTCTGATGTGATATGGTAAATAATTTTTCCTATGATATTGGATGCCACTGTTATATGAAACCTCAGCTAATTGTTCTGCATTTTGCAGCATCCAATCAAAACTATCACGGGATACTTTTCTCACCTTTTCATAAGGAACTAAAACATTTGACTGCTTAATTGTATGTTTGCCATGCATCTTGAAGTATGCATAATTATTTTTATAACACGCAATAATTTTTTCCAATAATTGAATATACGAACTCAAAGACTTATAGGCGTGTTTATTCCATTTTCCTTCATAAAGGCTATTGCTCACACCTCGTTTCCCATCAGAAAAGATCCATTCACTAACCTGTGAATCATCAAATGCAATCAATTCCTGAAGCATATTTTGTATATTGACGGCATCTTCCTGATTCTTGCACACACACAACAAATAGTCAGTATAATACTCCCTTGAAGAGCCATCAACAAGCGACAAGACAAAAGAAACAACAAGAAGATCATAATGGAGCAAAAAGGGTTGTTTAGCCAAGATATCCTCTCGATATCGTATACAACCTTCAACGCAGGTTGTATGATCCTTAAAGTTAATGTCGCCTACCTGCTCTCCATTAACACATACAGCAACAGATTCGACTTCAGTCCTATCAAACTGGTCACATACAAAGTAAATCTCATAGCTGCCATCTTCAAAAACCGTGTTACATTTAGAAAAATCAACAGAGGACATATCCATGAGGCAGTCAGACAGATCGAAATCCGCTCTTTGATTTGGTTTTTGACAAGATAAAGTACATTTTACCATTATAGATATATCCTCCTTTTAAAAAACTCTTAGCGTGAGAAGAATTGATAGAAACCCATATTATGGTCTGCTATAACCTTCATTCTTTCAAGATGTTTGGCACTTATAGGCATGTTTTGTGCAGTGCATTCTTTTTGCAGCTCTTCGATCAATTTACGATAGTTCTCACCGTTTCCATTGATGGTTGGTAGTATTTTCTGAGAAAACGCATAATCCAGTGGTGAGTATCTCGTTGTAGGTGTATCACGCTCCATACACCTACAAGCAACCAAACAATAATTTTTAACCATCTTTAGGTTTCGAGGTGTAATTTGAAGATTGTTTTCTCGAAAATGCTTTTGAATGACATTCCATTTATTTTGTATCGCCTCATCAATCTCATCATCTTCTCGTATGCAAAATGCAGTCTTCATTGCTCCGAAAGGCACCATATCTTCTGCATTCTTGACATCCTCATCAAATTCATCATCCACTCTGGTTGGTTCCAACATAATAACCCAGCTTCTGTCCAAGAATCTTGGCGAAAGTTCCTCTGTGGTATGATCAAAATTGACCGTTGCAAGGAAACGAAGATGTTCTGGAAGCTTAAAACTTTTCGAGCCCCCGAGAGGGATAGAACGATTGGACACAGATGTGAAGTCACAATTTCTAAGAAAGGCTGCCCAATAATGCTCGATAGGGCTGAGATTTGCTTCGTCTAGCAGGACAATGAAAGGGGCAATCCTTGTCGAGTCACAATCGTATTCACCATCCATTCGTTCAAATGCATCAAAGAGTTCCCCATTGCTGCGTTCTACCTTTTTCGACAACGGATTATAGTATCCGATAAAATCTTTATGCGAAGACCATCCACGCTCGACAGAAATATCAACAAACCGCCTTTGTGGAGGATCCGTTGCTAAGCCCAAAGCTTTTGCAAGAATGTTGCAAAGAGAAGTTTTACCTGTCCCAGGCTCTCCGGCAAATGTGGTGATAAAACCTTGGGTAATACAGATAAGATAATTCGCTACGTCATTAGATGTTACATCCCTATGTGCTTTTTCATGGATAAAATCCGTTACACGATTGATAATGTCGGCGGCGTCCATTGGTTCAGTATGGAGCAAAGAGGTGTCAAAGGGCACAATATCCTCTGTGACTGGTTCTTCACCGATTCCCTGCAAAATTTTATCAAGTAGCTTGCTGTCAAGAATTCGAGCTGTTTGTTTTGCTTCATCATTAAATGAATCTAGCGTTTCTCTAAATTGTTTCTCAAGTTTTTCATAATCTTTAGCACGGATATTTTTTTCTATTTCCAGTCGATCCCGCTCTGCTTTGAGGTGCTCAATCTCTTTACGAATCCCAAGT
>CAUDRX010000031.1 GCA_958451915.1 uncultured Peptococcaceae bacterium | reverse complement strand
TCTCTATCACCGTACCATTAAAAATATACGGTGTCTGCAGGACTGCCGCCAGCCGCTCGTGATAAGCCGCCAACCGCCACTCCGCCAGCGGCACACCGTTGACATAGATATTGCCTGCCGTCGGCGTCAAATAACCCAAAGCCAGCATCATCAGGGTTGTCTTGCCGCTGCCGCTGTCACCGGCAAAGGCCAGCGACCGACCTGTTGTGAGCGAAAGCGAAACATCCTGTACGGCATCCTTTGCTGCGCCAGGATAGCGATAGCTGACGTGCTCGAAACGGATCTCGCGGATCCGTTCCTCAGCATAGTCCCCCGCCGGCATCGTCCAGGCTTCAGTCTCCAGAAAAGCATAGATGCTCTTGCTGGCCTCCTGCGCATTGATGCCGGCATGAAAATATTGCCCCAGCGTGCGCATCGGCTGGTAGTACTCCGGTGCCAGAAGCAGCACATAGAAGGCGATGAGGAAAGTCAGCGTCCCTTCACAGAGCCTGAGCCCCAGGCCAACCGCCACCATCGCAATAGAGATCGTCGCCACCAGCTCAAGGGCAAGCGAAGAGATAAAAGCCCATTTCTGCACCTGGAAGGTGGCATGGCGATACGCTTCGCTGATCTCACCGATCTTCTCCCCCTGGCGCTTGCTGCGTCCCAGGGTCTTCAGTACCAGAAGGCCCTGCAGAACATCTTGCAGAAATGCGGAAAACCGCGTCAGGAGTACCCACTGGCGCACACTTTCCCGCTTTGTCCATTTTCCGATGAGCACCATAAAGAACGGGATCAGCGGCAGCGTCACGAGCATGATCACGCCACTGATCAGGTCCCGCGGAAAGACCACGATGAGAAAGAGCAGCGGGATGAACACCGCTTTGTAAAGCTGCGGCAGATATCCGCTGAAATAGCTTTCCAGTGTATCCACACCATCAAAGATCAGGTTGAGGAGCTTCCCCTGCTGCAGATCATGTACCTGCACCGGCGAAAAAGCCCCGAGCCTGGCAATGATCCGCGCTCGCAGGCTGCCCTTGATGCGCGTCGCCAGGCGCAGACTGCACCATTCTTCCAATGCTTCCAGCAATATGCGCAGTGCAAGGGCCGCCAGTGCTGTCAAAAACGCGCCTCTGAGCGCCATCGCGTCCGCCTTTTCCAGAAACAGCCCATTGACGATCACCGCCACACTCCAGGTCTGCCAGAGCACAGCGGCGGCCGCCCCCACTGCGAACACCACCGTGGCGGCAAAAAGCACTTGTTCGCGCTGCGCTTCCTTTAATAATCTGCGATCGACCAAAGCAGGCCCTCCTTCCTTCATAAAAAAACGCCTCCCAGGAGGGAGGCGTGATCTGCGATCAGTACTTCAACGACTTTTTCGTCACACGTGCGCGGAACACATAGAACGACCAGATCTGATAAGCCAGGACGATCGGTACCAAAGTCAGCGCCACCTTCGTCATGAAACTCAACGTCTTTGGAGAAGACGCTGCATTGTAGATATCCAGGCTGTAGGACGGATCGATCGTCGAGATCATGATGTTCGGGAACATCCCGGCAAAGACACCGGCCACACAGCATGCGATCGCCAAAGCGATGAAAATGAACGCCTTCCCGGATGCTTTTTTCTTTGTGCAGAGCACGGAGAGGATCATCAAAACCGCTGCCAATGCGATAGCAACAATGGCGAGTACATTCTCGAACATCGTGCTGGCAAAAAATGCCCACACGACCCAGACAACCGTGACCACGATCATCACAGGGCCCAGCTTCTCAGCGATCCCCTGTGCGCGGTCCAGCACACTCTGTTCACCAGCTTTGAGCATGAGATAGCAGGCGCCATGATAGAGGAAGATCAGCGCCAGCATCACACCGCCAAGAAGACAGAACGGACGCAGCAAGGTAAAGAAGCTGCCGGCATACTGCATGTTCTCATCGATCGGCACGCCAATGACCAGGTTCGACACAGCGACACCCCAGAGCACAGCAGAAAGGATCGAAGAAACAGCGATCACCATGTCCCAGTTCTTGCGCCAGCTAAGGCTTGGCTTCTGGCTGCGGAACTCAATACCCGTGGCACGCAGGATCAGCGCCATGAGGATCAGGAACATTGCCAGGTACCAGCCACTGAACATTGTCGCATAGACATGTGGAAAAGCAGCGAACATGGCCCCGCCTGCGGTGATCAGCCAGACCTCATTGCCATCCCAGAAAGGCCCGATGGTATTGAGGACCACGCGGCGTTCATCATCATCCTTGCCGATGACAGGGATCAGCGCACCCACCCCATAGTCAAAGCCTTCCAGGAAGAAAAAGCCGATGAAAAGCACCGCAATGAGGATAAACCAGAGAATATTCAGATCCATAACGAGCCCTCCTCTGCAGCTTTTGGTTTCTTATCTTCGTCATCCACCTTTTTCGCAGCACGTGCCAAAAGGCTCACGTCGATGATCGCCAGGATCAGATAAACGAGTGTAAAACCGATCAGCGTGAACAACACTTCGCCGCCGGAAACGACCGTCGACACCGCATCAGCCGTTTTCTGCAGGCCGTAAACGATCCATGGCTGGCGACCCACTTCGGTAAGGATCCAGCCAAAAGAATTTGCCAGGTATGGGAACACCATCAATGGCAAAAAGAGCATCATCAGTTTCGAACCCTTGATCTCACGCCTGGTCTTCACCAGGAAGCAGGCGATGAGCGCACCAAGCACCAGGAGCATCCCAGAGCCGACCATAATGCGGAAACTCCAGAACATCAGCGGCACATCCGGGATGTAGTTGCCAGGGCCGTACTGCTCTTCATACTGTTCCTGAAGATCATTGATCCCCTGCACCTCTTCAGTGAAGTTATTATGTGCCATGAAGCTCAGCGCCCCAGGGATCGCGATCTCAAACGTGTTTTCGTGGTTTTCAGTATCAATGCCTGCGACCAGCGCCAGCGGAGCCTTTTCTTCAGTCTCCCAAAGGGCTTCCATGGCTGCCATCTTCATTGGCACTTCATCTGTCAGATACTGCCCCTGCATATGGCCAACACCGGCCACAGCAATAGAGGCAATGAGCCCCATAACGGCAGCGAATTTGAAAGAAGACTTCATGATCGACTGGTTTTTCTTGCGCACCAGATGATAGGCACTGATGCCGAGCATGAAAAACGCCGCCGTCGTCAGCCCCGCCGTGAAAACATGCGCAAACTGATGGAAGAAATAAGAATTACCGACGATCTCAGCGAAATTATCCATCTCCACACGACCGTTATTGAGCACATAGCCCTGTGGATGCTGCATGAACGAATTGGCGACGAGGATCCACATCGCACTCAGATTGGATGCGATCGCTACCAGCCAGATACTGGCCAGATGGACCGCCTTTGGCAGACGATCCCAGCCAAAGATCCAGATGCCAAGGAACGTCGATTCGATAAAAAACGCCAGGAGTGCTTCGATCGCCAGCGGCGCCCCAAAGATATCGCCCATGAAGCGGGCATATTCTGACCAGTTCATACCGAACTGGAATTCCTGTACGAGACCCGTGACAACCCCCAGTACAAAGTTGATAAGGAAAAGTTTCCCCCAGAACTTCGTCATAGTCTTGTACTTTGGATCGCCTGTCTTAAAATATTTTGTCTGGATCATTGCTGTCATGATAGACAGGCCCAGGGTCAGCGGGACAAACAAAAAATGGTAGACCGTTGTGATGGCAAACTGCCAACGTGCCAACAGTAATGCATCAAGCATAACCATCCTCCTTTCTTTTTTTCACCCTCTCATTCAGCGAACGGCGATCGCTTCGATCTCCACCTGCATGTCTTTCGGCAGACGCGCAACCTCTACGCAGCCACGGGCAGGTGCATCCTTTTCAAAATACTTGCCGTATGCTTCATTGACCACTGCAAAATCATCCATGTTCTTGAGATAGATGGTCGTCTTTACGATATCTTCGACCGTTGCGCCTGCCTCTGCCAGGATGGCCGCGATATTGTCCATGCACTGGGTGGTCTGTGCAGCGATACCGCCTTCACGGACTGCCCCTGTCGCTGGATCGATCGGGATCTGACCAGACACAAAGATCATCTCACCAGCAGCTGCAACGCCTTGAGAATATGGGCCAAGGGCAGCTGGTGCTTTTTCTGTAGCAAGGATACGTTTTGTCATTCGATTCACCTCCATCCTCAATCATTCCCTATTGAGTCATGATTATATTGATAATTATAAATCGCCAATGGGGAAAAATCAATATTATCCGCACTCGCAAGGACATATTTTATATTGTTTTTTTCTATCGATCGGAATTGCGCCGCTTCCTCCCCGTGGAGATGGCCGAAAACACAAAGATCGATCCCATGAGCGGAGAGCAGGGCTTCCACTTCCGACGAGAGCGTGTTCCCAAGGAACGGCGGATAATGGAGCATGGCAATGCGGTATGACGCTGTCTTAGGCATCACTGCCAGCGAAGCATGCAGACGGGAGAATTCCCGTTTCAGCATCTTCTCCTGATGCACCGGCCCTTCCGGATCAGAAAAAGTCCAGCCACGTGTACCGCCAATGGCCACATCGCCGAAACAGACTGCATCGTTCTGGATCGCATACATACCGTCGGGCAGCGCTTCCCGCACTCTGGTGATGCTCTGCCACCAGTTATCGTGGTTGCCTCGGATCATCACCTTGCGGCCCGGCAAACATCCCAGCCAGTTCAGAGCGAAGCGGGCTTCTTCCACACGGTTGCCCCAGAAAAGATCGCCCAAAAGCAACACCACATCCTGTGTCCGCACCCGCTCGCACCAGGCCCGCGCGATCTTGGCTGTGTGCTGTACCCATTGTTCCCCAAACTGATCCATCGGCTTTTGCTTCTCCGCTTCCAGACCGATCGACAGGTGCAGATCACCGATCGCCCAGATCGTAAAGTCATGATTCCCATTGCTTTTCAATATGGCATTCCTCCTGTTTTTCAAGCAGCAAAAGAAACAGCCTTCCCGCGCTCTCCTCTACCCTTTCATTATAAAGGAAGCAGCCGCATCAGGCCACCGCAAAGTTTGATCAAACTCCGCTTTTTAGCCGGAAAAAGCAGCAGCACCGCAACGATGGTAAGAGTGACAATCAGCCCCCCTGTAAATTTAAAATTATCATAAAATCACTGCCCCTGCCCTTGCGGCACCATAGGGAATCCTTTAGAATGGATGTTGATATCATTTTTATGGAGGAAAGCAATGCTCATCGAATATTTAAAAGTACTGATACTGGGGATCGTCGAAGGGATCACCGAGTGGCTGCCGATCTCCAGCACTGGCCACATGATCCTCGTTGAAAATTTCCTGCGCCTGAACGTGTCCCGCGATTTCTGGGAAATGTTCCTTGTTGTCATCCAGCTGGGCGCGATCCTGGCTGTTGTGGTCATCTATTTCCACAAACTCAATCCTTTCTCGCCAAAAAAGAACGCCAAAGAAAAACGCGATACCTGGCAGATCTGGGGCAAAGTCATCATTGGTTGTCTGCCGGCCGCGCTCATTGGCCTGCCACTCAATGACTGGCTCGACGAACATTTCTATAATTACGTTGTTGTCGCTATCGCGCTGATCGTCTACGGTGTCATCTTCATCTGGATCGAGACCAGATACAATTACAAACCAACAGTCCAGGATTTTGACCAGATGAGCTATCTCACCGCTTTTAAGATCGGTTGTTTCCAGGTGCTCTCGCTGATCCCTGGGACGTCCCGTTCCGGGTCCACGATCATCGGCGGGATGCTTGTCGGCACATCACGCACAGTGGCTACGGAATTCTCCTTCTTTATGAGCATTCCGATCATGTTCGGGGCAAGCCTGCTGAAACTGGTCAAGTTCGGCTTTGGCTTTACTGCCAATGAACTCATGATCCTTCTCTTTGGGATGATCGTTGCTTTCTTTGTATCGATCCTCGCCATCAAGTTCCTCGTATCCTATGTATCCAAGAACGATTTCAAGATCTTCGGTTATTACCGTATCGTACTCGGGGTGATCGTCCTCGGTTATTTCTTTTTAAGCTAGGAGGTTCGCTATGTCCATCTATTCTGAAGCTCAGACGCTTCTGCCGGACTTGATCCGCTGGCGCCGCAAACTGCATCAACACGCAGAAGGCGGCTATGATCTGCCCGAAACGCTGTCGCTGATCCGCAATGTGCTGCAATCCCATGACATCACCTACAGTGAACCCTGCGAGAGTGTCATTGTCTGTGACATCGGCCAGGGGCCTTGCGGCATGATCCTGCGTGCCGATATGGATGCTCTGCCGATGCAGGAAGAAAGCGGCCTCGATTTTGCCAGCCAGACTGGCTGGGCCCATACCTGCGGCCACGATATCCATACCACCGCCCTGCTCGGCGCTGCCTGCCTGCTCAAGGCACACGAGGCCGCACTGCACACCCGCACCCGTCTCGTCTTTCAGCCAAATGAGGAAGGCATCGATGGTGCACGCCACATCATGGCGCACGGCCTGATCACTCCTGATTTCCAGGGCGCTTTCGCGCTGCATGTCTCGCCAACACTGGAAAGCGGTATCATCTATTACCAGGATGGACCGCTGTACGCTTCTGGCGACGCCATCCGCATCACCATCACTGGCTCAAGTGCCCATGGTGCAGCCCCCCACACAGGCCGTGATCCGATCTTCGCCGGGGTCCAGCTTTATAATGCGCTGCAGGGTCTGATCAGCCGCGAGACGCCATCACGCGAACCGGTGGTACTCTCGATCTGTGCTTTCAACGGCGGCAATGCAGTCAACGTCGTTCCTGGCCGCGTCGAGCTGCTCGGCACTCTGCGCGCCTACAATGAAGAACTGCGCGCCCAGCTGAAAGCACGCCTGCAGGAGATCTGCGAAAGTATCGGCAAAGCCCTGCGCTGTCAGATCGACCTCTCTATCACTACATCGGTGCCAGCCGTCATCAACGATGCCGGCCTCAACCGCCGCATCCGTGACACCTTTGCTTTAGCTGCCCCGGACATTCGCACCGCACCTCACAGTGAGCCATTCTCCTGGAGTGAAGATTTCGGCCTTTTCGCCGAAGTCGTACCTATCAGCATGATGACGCTCGGCGCCCATGTCGAAGGCTGTACCGCCAACATCCACAATGCCGATGTTCTTTTTGATGAGAGCGCCCTCGTCAGCGGCGTCTGTGCCCATGTCTGCGCCGCACTCAGCGTGGAATGAGAACCGATCAAACAAAATGCCTCAGACAGTACAACTTCCTGTCTGAGGCATTTTTCTATGCTTTTTTCATCTTCATTATTCACTAAAAGGCACCAGCCGACCTTCGCGAAGGGCATATACCGCATCACTCTGCGTTGCCAGCTCGTGTGAAAGATGATGGGTGATCACCAAAAGCGTCTGCTCATCATCTGCCAGCAGCATGCGTTCGATCTCCTGTGCCGTTTGCCGATCGAGCGCGGATGTACCTTCATCCAGGATGAGCAGCGGCAATCGCCGTACCAGCGCCCGGGCCAGTGCTACGCGCTGCCGCTGCCCACCGGAAAGATGGCTGCCATTTTCTCCAGCTCTCGTCTCCAGCCCTTCGGCCAACGCCGGCAGAAATGCTGACACACCGCTTTTCTGCAGGGCCGTCTGCAACACATCCTCCATGACCGTTTCTCCAAGGGTGATGTTTTCCCGCAGGCTCACATCAAACAATGTCACATTCTGGGGCAGTACCGCGAGCAAACGACTGATATCGTGGCGTCCCAGACTGCGCACCTCTGCGCCATCATAAGTGATGCTGCCGCCATAATCTGCTGCGTAGCCGCTAAGCAGCTGGATGAGCGTTGATTTTCCACTGCCACTGGCACCGACCAGGACCACTTTCTCCCCCTTGCGGAGCGCCAGCGACAATCCATCAAAAAGCGGCCGTTCCGGTGTATATCCAAAGCGCAGATCACGCACCACAAGACCTTCGTCGAATGTCGCACCAGATGCCAGGCTTTCTTCCCAGTCGCGTGCATCCTCCGCCAGAGCCGTCAGCTTTTCCAACACCGGGCGCGCCCCCTGGATCTTCGGCAGGTTCTGCAGGATCAATAGCACCGGTGTGCTGAACGTTGCACTGAGCTGGATCAGCGCCAGGAGCGTGCCAACTGTGATCTCTCCGCACATGACCAGCCAGGCTGCGACCATCACGATGACGATGTTTGAGAGCAGCGAGAGCATTGCTGCAGACATTTCATTAATGGCAACGAACACGTCTGAATGAAACCTGGCTTCTGTCATGTCTGCATTGGCACGGTGAAAGCGTCTGACTGCGTAGGGACCTGCCGCAAAACTGCGAATGACTGCATAACCGCTGAAGAGTTCTTTCGCCACCGCCGTGAATCTTGCCAGCTGCTCCGAGTACAACGCCTGTCGCCTGGCCAACGCTTTGCCCAGCAGTGCCGGCAGCAAAAAGAGCAGAAGCAAAAATACCATCAGGATCCCTGTCACCAATGGACTCAGATACATCAGAACGCCCAGCGACGTAACAAAAAGTGCCACCATTGCTGAACAGTCTAGAAGCGGTACAAGCATGTTCTCCTCGATGATCTTTACATCATTGACCACCGCGGACAGATATGCCGCCGAATCTTCCTTATAGAAAGCCTGCGGCCGTCGGCGCATGATGCCACGGAACACCTGTGCGCGGAGATGCTGTGTCACCCCTCGCAGCAACAGCTTTCCCGCCAACGCTTCCGCAAATGAAAGCACCGTCAGCGTCAGCACGTACACAGCCATTACCCGACAAAGCCGCCAAAATCCTATGCCATCACCATTCACCGCTACATCCAGCACTTGCTGCAGCAAAACAGCTACAAAAGCCGATGCCGCTGCATTAACCATACCAAGACCGATCGCCAGCGCGAGCAGCGCACGATCCTTTCCTTTAAGTAATCTCATGCCTGATCCCTCCGATCATTCGTTGATGGGATCAGCATAAACCCCGACGTCAGGTCCAGGTCAAGCCTCTTGTTGCAAATTATCTAAGATCCGCGTCACGACCGCTTCCTGCTGCGCATAAAAGACCTCACCATCGTAAATGCGGAAGAGCGCCTCCAGTTCATCCGGCACCGCACCCTGTGCCACTGCCGCTTCGAGCGCACCATCATCCAGCAAAGTGCGAAAAAGGGCCGTTCCCTGATCCGCCAATGCTGCAATCTCCGCATCAGAAGTCTGTGCAGACAGCGCATACATTGCTTCGCCAAAACGACAATATGCATCGAACAGGCCCTCGTCGATGATCTTTTCGTAGCAGGCGATGATCACCGCAAGCCCCGCTTCATCCATGAGATGATCGGCCATCAGCAGCCCATCGATCTCACGTTTGAGCAGTGCAGGCGGATAGCCGTGCTG
This sequence comes from uncultured Peptococcaceae bacterium, assembly GCA_958451915.1. Lineage (GTDB taxonomy): Bacteria > Bacillota > Peptococcia > Peptococcales > Peptococcaceae > UMGS1590. The sequence continues at coordinate 8,539 of CAUDRX010000031.1, read as the reverse complement.
CACCAGAAGGGCGATCAACCGCACAAAATTGACCGGTGTCTCCGCTGGCAGATCATACCTTGCCAACAGCGCCAGCATTTGTCGCTGCGCTTCAAGCGATGCGATCTGCTCCGCCAGCGATGCATCCAGTGCGCTGATCGCCGCGCCATCGTCGCCGTCATCCGCAAGCATCTCCCGCACCTGCGTCAACGAAAAACCCAAGGCCGACAGATTCTTGATCCGCAGCACCTTGAGCAGATCGCGCACCGTGTAATCGTAATAACCATTGTCACCGGCCGTCACCTCAGACAAGAGTCCCAGATTTCGCCAGTGGCGCAGCGCCCGCTGTGTCACCCCAGCCAGGCGTGCAAATTCACCGCTGTTCATATTTGTCCACTCCCTTCTCCGATCAGTATAGCCCACGCACCGCAAAGAAAAAAGGCTCTCCCCCGCCGGAAAAGCCTGAACCTGCCGCACTCATCTCTTTCGCTTTGCAAAGCGCCACATGAGCCATCCGCCGATGCCGCCAGCGATCCAGCCAGCCTTGTGATACATCCGCTCCTCATAGGCATCGCCCATCGCCCAGAGCTTCCCAGCCAGCGCGAAAAAGATCACTGCCAGCGCCCCGCGCCAGGCCGGATCTTTACGCCGCCAGGAGATGAGCGCCAGCACCTCCGCCCCTGTGATGATCGCATCCAGCGCCGCAGCGTTTGAATCACGGTCGATCATCTCGTCACGCTCGTCCCTGTGCGAACGTGGTCTTTCCAGTTCTGTCATTGCAGACCCTCCTTTCACGATCAGGCTGTGATCGCAAACCATCCATATAAAACTGCACCAACCAGCATCAGAAAAATACCAACCTTTTTATACGCTGCGCTGTAATCCTCCCTTCCAGCGCATAACTACGCGCTTTTTTCAATCGCCATCTCTCGCTCATCCTTGCGAGGCCGCTGCTTTGATGCATGTTTCATCATCACCCCTCCTATTCCCTGTGTTCATAATAGATCGAAACAAAGATCGACGACCAAAAATAGACGATCATCTGCAGGATCGGCGCAAACGCCAGAAATGCCCAGGCAATGTTGTCCGTCCGGTAATAACCGATCACACCGCCAGCGAGCAGCATGACCATCACGCAAAACATCACATCGTTCACCCGCGCCTTGGTCTTGAGCTTCACCAGTTTATTGCGCTCATCGTTTTTTATGATAAGATCTTCGCGCGTCGCACGTCTGGAAAACGCTCGCGTAAATCCCGAAAGCCCTGTCGTCAGGAGCACGATCCCAAACACAAAACCTTTGATCGATTGAAACACCTGCTCCTCCGGATGCGTCACCAAAAGCACCAGTCTTAACGCACCGAGCACTGTCCAGAACACGCCCCAGACCATACCTTTTTTATTATAGATCTTCATAGCGCTTGTCCTCCTCCCGCATATTCTCCGCGAGGCAGCACAGCTCCTCCACACTCACGCCAAACACCTGCGCCATGCGATAAGCAAGCATCAGCGAAGGATTATACTGTCCTTTTTCAATGGAAATGATGGTGCGCGACGACACATGCACCCGATCCGCAAGGTCCTGCTGGGTCATCTTTGCCGCCGTGCGGTATTCTCTGACTCTGTTTTTCATGTGCACATTTCCTTTCGATATGAAGCCTCCTTCACATGAAGTCAGCTTCATGTTATCAGATCTCATCTGCATCGTCAAGGCAAATATGAAGCTTGCTTCACATTCTCTGACATAAAAAAAGCAGGGATCCCCCTGCTTTCATTCTTTCTACGCCTGCGGTTTTTCCCACAGCAGACAAACAAAGGCGCCAATAGCGCCCTCAGCGCGACAGACCTCATCGAGGGCACGTGTCGCTTCGTCCTCGGGTGTAGCGTATGGCAGAAAAACGCTCTCTGCGCTCGCAAGGAGCTGGTCTGGCAGGAGCGCGCGCATTTCATCTGCTGTCTTAAAAGCAGCATGATGAAAAACAGAGTCCTCCCGCGGCATGTGACGCTGATACTCCAATCCCCAGTCAGAGTTGCCGGTGATGGTGCCGATGAGCACGCGCCCGCCGGGCTTCACCACGCGCATGAATTCTTCCAGCGCCCGCCGGTCCTCATGGATAAACTCGAAAGCCGCCATCGAGAGCACCGCATCGAAGCTTTCATCAGCAAACGGCAGATCATAAAGATCACCCACCTGAAAATGCAGCTGGTCTGCGTAGGAGGAGGCCTGTGCTTTCTCCTTTGCATACCCGATCATCGGCGCAGAAAGATCGACCCCTTCAACTGTTGCGCCAAGGGCTGCCATCTTCAATGAAAAATTGCCTGTGCCACAACCGGCATCCAGCACACGCATCCCTGCCGTCGGCTGAAAGAGACTGAAGGCACATTCCGTTTCCAGTGCATCCACCAGTGCCCCTTTCTGAGTCTGGTACCAGGCGTCATATTCCGGTGCTTTTTTGTCAAAATCTGCCATGATCGATTTCTCCTTCTTATCGTTCGTTGTATCTATTATCATGCTTTTGCAGATATTTGTCAACGCGCCGGACAATTGACAGCCGCACATCCAACGCCCTATAATGAAAACAGGTGTACTTCACCTGTCAGGAGGTCGTATTATGCAAGAAAGTAAACTTCTCACTGGGAACATCACAAAAAGCCTGCTCATCTTCGCCCTGCCGATGATCGCAGGAAACCTCCTGCAGCAATGCTATAACATCGCCGACACTGTGATCGTCGGGCGTTTTCTTGGGGCGAACCCGCTGGCCGCTGTCGGTTCTTCCTATACCTTAATGGTCTTTCTTACCTCGATCGTGCTCGGTCTCTGTATGGGCAGCGGTGCATCATTCTCGATCAGTTACGGGCGAGGGGACCTGGACCGTCTCAAGACCGGTATCTTTCAGTCTTTCGTCTTCATCGGGCTCGTTTCGCTGGTGATCAATGTGCTCGTCTTTGCCGGGATCGACTTCATCATCTGGTTCCTACGCGTCGGTGACGCGGACGTCGCCGCGCTCATGAAGACCTACCTGCTGGTGATCTTCTGCGGGATCCTCGCGACTTTTTTACAGAATTATTTCTCCTGCCTGCTGCGCGCCCTTGGCAATTCCAAGGTGCCGCTGATCTTTTTGGCCGTCAGCGCGGTGATGAACATCATCCTCGACCTCGTCTTTGTCTGCGTGTTCTACTGGGGCGTCGCCGGGGCTGCCTTTGCGACGATCCTCTCCCAGTGGGTCAGCGGCATCGGCCTGGCCCTCTATACCCTGCATGCCTTTGCGGAGCTGCGCCCTACGCGGCGGCACATGCACTGGGACCGTAGCGTCTTCCATGAGATCACGAGCTTTTCCTTCCTCACCTGCATCCAGCAGTCTGTGATGAACTTCGGCATCCTGCTCGTGCAAGGGCTGGTCAACAGCTTCGGCCCGGTCGTCATGGCCGCCTTCGCCGCCGCCGTGAAGATCGACACCTTTGCCTACAACCCGGTGCAGGATTTCGGCAACGCCTTCTCCACCTTCATCGCCCAGAACTACGGCGCTGGCAAGGCGGAACGCATCCGCCAGGGTGTGCGATCGGCCTTTATCACCGCCGCCGTTTTCAGCATCGCCGTGAGCGCGATCGTCTTCATCTTTGCCAAACCGCTGATGACGATCTTTATCGATAGCAGTGAGACCGCCATCATCGATGCAGGTGTGCATTACCTGCGCGTAGAAGGTGCGTTCTACGTTGGCATCGGCATCCTCTTTCTCCTCTACGGGCTCTACCGCGCTGTCGCCCGCCCGGGAATGAGCGTTGTGCTCACAGTGATCTCCCTCGGTACCCGCGTCATCCTTGCCTATGCCCTCTCTGCGATCCCTTCCATCGGTGTTACTGGCATCTGGGCCGCCGTACCGATCGGTTGGGCCCTGGCAGACATCTACGGTCTCTGGTACTGGCGTCGCCTCACAAAGCACGGCAAGGCACTGCTTTAAAAAGCACGTTCACAAAAAATAAGAGCACTTTCGTTTCTTACGAAAGTGCTCTTATTTTTCACATGCCCAAAAATTCCACGTATTCTTCCACACCCATCAGCGGCGCAGCGAGCCACGCCTGCGTTTCGGCAGAAACAGCGCCGTCCCGCACCAACTCCTGGCCAGCACATTCGACAGCCGGCAGCCACTGTGCCACCCGTTCCTGCGCGACAGGCTGTTTGCTCGTGAGCAGCTTGCCACAGTTGCGATAGATCTCGAGTGTCGGCTGCGCACAAGCCATCGCCGCACGCAGCACATCGAAATTGTTTTCACCGGGAAACCCACAGTTTGCCAGCACAACAAACCGCTGTGTGCCCGGCTGCGCATCTTCCAGGTCAAAACGCCCCTGCTGTCTGGTCATTTTCGGTGCTTTGAGCGGCGCCAGACGATCAACAAAATTTTTCAGGATCGCCGTCATGTTCCATGTGTAGACCGGCGTCGCAAAAACGACAATGTCCGATGATCGATAAGCGGCGATCAGCGCTGCCATATCATCCTGTAAAATACATTGTCCCGGTGTTTGAAACCAGCAGGCAAAACACCCCTGACACTGACGGATCGTCTTCTCCGCAAGAAATACCTCGTTCACTTCCGCACCAGCGCGCGCAGCGCCGTGCAAAAAAGCATCAGCCATCACATGGGTTGCGCTGCGCCCGGCAGCCGGACTGCCATTAAATACTGTTACTTTCATTGTTATCTCTCCTCTGCGTGGACTGCGTATTCAGAATATCATGCTGTATACGCTGGCAAAACCTACGCGCCGTAGATTCTGCGTTCCGTAGAGAAGAAGAGACAAGCCGCATCCCTTATTGTTTGTATGGTTTGAAATCCACATAATAACAAAGGCACATCCGCAAAACAATGCGGATGTGCCCTGTTTTATCCAAACTGCATGATGCCTGAAAGAATGTTATAGATAAAATACAGTGCCACGGCACCCCAGATACAATTCGTGCGCTGATAGGTTGCATCACAGACAAAATGCAGCAGTAAGATAAATACAAGCCGCGTGGCAGAGATCCCATCAAATGTGATCTCACCACTCACACCCCAAAAGATCACATAATGATAAAGCAGAAACAATCCGCCTGTAACAATCGACGCCAGGGCCGGATAATGAATCAAACCCGTCAGCCGTGTACTGATATATCCCCGGAAGCAAAGTTCCTCCTACAGCGCACCAACGAAAAATGTCAGCAGTGAGAGCGCATTCGCCGCGCCAAATCCAGCAAAAGTGAGGCCCGTCGAAAAATGCTCGCTGACGCCCAACGCCAGACCAAGCACCATACTCTCACCCAGATGCCGATGCGTTACGCCAATACTTATCAATCGCTCCCGCGCCGCAAAAACTACAGTGAGTGTCATCACCAGCACGACAAGGCGCCGCAGAATATTCAGGCTTCCGAGCACTTCAAGGCTTAGCAGCGACAGATACAGTCTTCCCTGCACAAACAACGCCAGCATTGTAAATGCGTAGAGTACACAGGCTTTACCGCCATCGCACCAGTCATATGCAACATGTATACTGAGATAATCATTTGAACGCCACATTTTTCTCTCCTCGTTTTTTCTTCATTGATATCGTATATACAACGGTCTCACAAAAATATTTCTCTATCATCACCGCTTGACAATGCCACTAAACGTGCTACAATAATATTAGCACTCATGTAAAGCGAGTGCTAATATCTCCAAGAGGTGACCAAAATGGCTAAGAAAGCCTTTAAAGCAGAATCCCAACGACTCATGGATCTGATGATCCATTCCATCTACACCAACCGCGAGATCTTCCTGCGCGAACTGATCTCGAACGCATCGGATGCCATCGACAAGGTCTACTATCAGACCCTGACTGATGAGAACCGCACCTTTAATAAAGACGACTTCTATATCCGCCTCACCCCAAACAAAGAGGCGCGTACCCTCACCATCGAAGACACCGGTGTCGGTATGACCGCTGACGAACTCGAGAACAACCTCGGCACCATCGCCAAAAGCGGCAGTTTCGATTTCAAAGCCACCCAGGAACAGGAGGATGACCATAGCATCATCGGCCAATTCGGCGTTGGCTTCTATTCCGCTTTCATGGTCGCAAAGGACGTGACCGTCGAATCCAAGACCTGGGGCGATGAACCAGCAGCGATGTGGCATTCCGATGGTACCGACGGTTACACCATCTCCGAGTGCGATCGCACCACGCCAGGCACAAAGATCACCCTGGTGCTGCGCGACAACAGCGATGAAGAAAACTACGACGAATTCCTCGATCCACACGTACTGCGGAGCCTCGTCACCAGGTATTCCAATTATATCCGCTATCCGATCCTCATGCTCTGTGAAAAGACCCGTATGAAGGAAGGCACCGAAGACAAGCCTGAATACGAGACTTACTACGAAGATGATACTCTTAACTCCATGGTGCCGATCTGGCGCAAGAACAAAAACGAACTCACCGACGAAGACTACGAGAACTTCTATCACGAGCGCCGCTTCGGCTTTGACAAGCCATTGCGCCATGTCCATCTCAACGCCGAAGGCGCTGCCCTCTCCTATCGCGCCATCCTCTACATCCCAAGCCAGCCACCATTCGATTATTATACCAACGATTACAAGCGTGGTCTGGCGCTCTACTCTAACGGCGTGCTGATCATGGACAACTGCGAAGACCTCCTGCCAGAGTATTATAATTTCGTCAAGGGCGTTGTCGACAGCGAAGACCTTTCCCTCAATATTTCCCGCGAACTCCTGCAGCACGATCGCCAGCTCATGACCATCCGTCACAAGATCGACGAACGCATCACCAGAGAGCTCGGCCAGATGCGCGATAAGGAACGCGAGAACTACGAAGCCTTCTTCAAAGCTTTTGGCCGCCACATTAAGATCAGCATTTACGACAGTTACGGTGCTCACAAAGACAAGCTGCAGGACTTCCTGCTCTTCTACTCTTCCACAGAGAACAAGCTCACCACTCTTAAGGAATACGTTGAACGCATGCCGGAAGACCAGAAGTACATCTACTATGCCGCCGGCAGTTCGGCCGACCAGATCGATACACTGCCACAGGTCGGCATCATCAAGAAAAAGAACTATGAGATGCTCTATCTGACCGACGCTTTTGATGAGTTTGTACTCAAGGTCATCGGCAATTACGAGGGCAAGGAATTCCGCTCTGTTTCCGGCGACGACCTCGGTCTCGATGACGAAACCGAAAAAGAAGAGAAGACCAGCGAAGAAGACAACGCCTTCTTTGATAAGCTCGCCGGCCTGCTTTCCAGCGAAGTCGTCCGCGTCAAAGCCACCGACCACCTCGCCGATGAGGACGCCGTCTATCTGTCTACCGAAGGAGAAATCTCTGTCGATATGGAAAAACTTTACGCCGCCATGCCAAACGGCGGCGCCATCAAAGCGCAGAAAGTCCTCGAGATCAACAAAAACCACCCTGTCTATACAAAGCTCGAAGATCTTTACAAAGCAGACGACGAAGACGCCCTCAGAGATTACACCAATCTGCTCTATCAGCAGGCCCGCCTGATCGCCGGCCTTCCTGTAGAAGATCCTACCACCTTTGTCCGCAGCATCTCCTCCCTCATGACCAGATAACACCCTTTTTCCATACACCCCTTTATAAGCCGCTCGCGCCTGCGCCAGCGGCTTTTTTGCGATGTCAAAGATCCTTTGCGCTGCAAAACGCCCCTTGCAAAGTCCAGTTGCTTTATTTCCCGCCCGTCTTCTGCGATAATGACAGCAGGAAAAACGATGCGCATCATTCTCCTGCTAAGAAAGGACACGACTATGAAACTCGGAAAAGAGATCGCACAGATCAGAAAAGAACACAGCATGACCCAGGAAGCCTTCGGACAGCTCTTTCACGTCACACGTCAGACCGTTTCAAACTGGGAGAACGAAAAATCCTATCCTGACCTTGAGACCCTTGTGGCATTGAGCGACCGCTTCGGCATCTCCCTGGACACGCTGCTCAAGGAGGACGAGCATATGATCCAGACCATTGACAAGGAACGACGCGCCGGCAAACGTATATTAAAAGGCATCATAGGCGCCGTTTGTGCTGCCGCTGTCATCTGCGCAGGATATTGCGGCTATTGGACGCATCAAAGAAATGATTTTGAAGACCAATTCGCAGCCACAGTGCAAAAATACGGTTTCACTCCTCAGATCCTTACCGATGAGAACGGGGACGATTTCGCCACCGGCCGCTATATTGCAGAAGACGGCAACACCACCTACAGCGTCATCCCGCCGGATTTTCCAGCACTGTTTTCATTTGAGACCAGCATCGACGATGACGCAAAATTCGTTATCGCTGAATGCAGGGCCGACAACCAACGCCTTGTGCTGCGCTGCAGCCCTGCAAACGTGATGGATGAGAAGGGTGATATCCATACCGAACCCGCCTTTACCACCCTCTATCTTGACAAAGGGATGCAGGAAAACAAAGACGGCACCTCCACCCCGCTCCTCAGTCCTGAATACAGCCTCGATGAAAACGGCGTTCCCTACGCCAGCCATCTCGACGACGAAACCCTTGCCGCCTATGATAGCATGA
>CAUDRX010000030.1 GCA_958451915.1 uncultured Peptococcaceae bacterium | reverse complement strand
CGCTGTTGTCTGCGATGTAATCCCAGGACTGCCTGAGAGCGTCCTCGAGGATCTTTTTGGTCTTGTTGATGTATTCAAGCTGCACCTGGGAAAGCTGCTGCGCCGTCAGAAAACGGATCGTTTTGGCGCGCACACGCAGTGTTTCCGTCGTGGCGGCCCATTCTTTTTCCAATGCGTCCCGCTCGCGGCGGATGGCATCATGGTCGGCCGTCTGGCAGACAGCGATGCGCGCTTCAAGGGCCGCATTTGCCGCGGCGAGCTCTGTGAGTTTTGCAGCAAAAAGTTCTTGTTGTGCCATGACTGGCAGCCTCCTTTCGATGGTAAGCCCATTATCCCACAAGCGCTCTGCCGCTGCCATATGCAATCCCGGCGCCGTGTCCTGACACTTTGCGTGAAATGTAAAAAAGCACCGCGCAGGCGGTGCAGGTTTCAGTGGGCTTCATTGTCAGGGACTGCATCATGGGGCAGGAGCTCGCCTTTGAGCAGGCGCAGAAGCTGATCGGTGAGGACCTCCGGATCGAGGTGGCGCTGGAAGCTGTTTTCGATGAGCACGCCGGTGATGGCGCAGCTGTAAAAGGTGAGCGCTGTTTCCAGGTCGCTGGCATATCTGATCCGCGGTGCCACCGGACTGCGACGCAGTACTTCGAGAAAATAGCGGTGGATGCCGTCAAAAAAGATGCGTTCCGCTTCCTGACGGCGGCGGGAATTGAACAGGCGCTCGAGAAATTCCGGGCGCTCCTGGCAGGAGGAAACGATCACGCCTATGGCCTCGCGCTGCGACTTTGCGGCGATCGTGCGGGCGATGAGATCGTCGATGCCGCGGCTGACGATCCATTCGATCACATCCAGCAGATCCTGATAATGATAGTAAAAAGTCTGACGCGTGATGCCGCAGGTCTCTACAACATCTTTAACGGTGATCTTATCGATGGGCTTGCGTTCCGTCAGCGCGATGTACGCCTCTGCGATGAGCACTTTGGTATTATTCGTCCTGAGCGCCGGATTCTCTGACATGATGGGCCTCCTCTTCAGTCATGATGGTACCATTTTACCACATCCCAGCCCTTTACAGAGAACGCATCACGCATCTTCATACAAACTTAACACCGTCGCTCCGAGCGGCACAGGATCATCCGCAGACGCTCCGCGCCCTTTACGCCAAAAAGGACAAGCCTCCTGCACCATGCAGGAGGCTTGTCCGTATGTTTACATGCTTTCCGCCCCTCTTGCTTTTATGGGAACGATCCTGCCGGGCAGGTGTCCCTGAAAAGCATCTGTGAGCGATGAAAGGCTTACTTTACTTCGATGATCTCATAGGCGCGGGTGCCAAGGCCGATCTTTTCAGCATGTTCGAGGCAGGATTTGTATTCGGCGTTCGGCGTCACGTTTTCGAAATGGTCGTGGTGGTCGCAGAAATCTGCCTTCGCCATCTGTTCGGTGAGCTGGGTGTTTGGCAGCGGTTCAGCGGCGAGGCAGGCGTCTACGCAGGCCTGGTCGATGGCCAGCGGATCAACGGAAGCATACATGCCGATGTCCGGAAGGATCGGTGCGTCATTGCCGCCGTGGCAGTCGCAGTTTGGCGAAACGTCGACGATGATGTTGATGTTGAAATGTGGGCGCCCGTCGACGACAGCTTTGGCGTACTCGGCCATGCGGCGGTTGAGGTCCTGGGCGGCGTTGCGGCTTGCGAAAGAGATGGCGTCAAAGTTGCAGGCACCGAGGCAGCGGCCGCAGCCGACACAGTTGTCAGTGATGGTCATCTTTTTGGCTTCTTCATCGTATTTCAGGCCGCCATTGGCACATTCCTGCATGCAGCGTTTGCAGCCACGGCACTTCTCTGGGTCGATAGAAGCCTTGCCGTTGCAGTGCTGGTCCTGCTTGCCGGCGCGGGAACCGCAGCCCATGCCGATGTTCTTGATGGCACCGCCGAAACCGGCGACTTCGTGGCCCTTGAAATGAGCCAGGGAGATGAAAACATCAGCGTCCATGATGGCGTGACCGATGCGCGCTTCTTTGACATATTCCCCGCCGTTCACAGGCACAGCGATGTCATCGGTGCCCTTGAGGCCGTCGCCGATGATCACCGGGCAGCCAACAGTGAGCGGTGTAAAGCCGTTCTCCCAGGCGCAGTAGAGGTGCTCGATGGCATTCTTGCGGCTGCCTGGATACATGGTGTTGCAGTCGGTGAGAAACGGCTTGCCGCCGTGGGCTTTGACATAATCAACGACAGCTTTTGCATAGTTTGGACGCAGGTAGCTCATGTTGCCGAGCTCGCCGAAGTGCATCTTGATGGCGACGAACTTGCCATCCATATCGATGTCACCGAGGCCGGCCTTGTCGATGAGACGGCTGAGTTTGTGGGCAGGGCCTTCATCTACTTTGCAGCGGAAGTCGGTGAAATAGACTTTTGCTTTGTTTTCACTCATTGTACTCTCTCCAATCTCTGATGTCATTTTAGCAGGGTTCTCCTATAAGCATACCTTTTTCGATCTATTTTCGTCAAGGGAGGAATTGATAATAAATCCGGTGCAAAAACGCCGCTAACCCTAAGCGCAATGCATGGGTCTGCGGCAAATCCCTCAGAGGCGGCACCAATCGATCTGCTCCAGCCCATCCTGGCGCAGGTAGGCGTTGGCCCGTGAGAAGGGACGGCTGCCGAAGAAACCGCGGCTCGCCGAAAGGGGACTCGGATGCGGGCTCTGGATGATGTGATGACGGGTGGTGTCGATCAGCTTGCGCTTGCTCTGGGCGTGGGCGCCCCAGAGGATGAAGACCATCGGCGTCTGACGTGCGCTGAGCTTTGCGATGATGGCATCGGTGAGCGTTTCCCATCCATGTCCGGCGTGGCTCTTTGGGCGCCCCTGGGCAACGGTGAGGGTGGTGTTGAGGAGGAGCACCCCCTGCTCAGCCCAGCCGAGCAGACAGCCATGGTCCGGCCGTGCGCAGCCGATGTCCGCTTCCATCTCCTTAAAGATATTGAGAAGGGATGGCGGCGGCTGCACCCCAGGCCGCACCGAAAAGCTCAGGCCATGCGCCTGTCCCGGCCCATGATAGGGATCCTGGCCGAGGATAACGACCTTGGTATCGGCATAACTCGTCACACGCAGGGCGTTGTAGATGTCCTCCATCGGCGGAAAGACCCGTTCTGTGCTGTAGGCATGCTTGAGAAATTCCCGGAGTTCTTTATAATAGGGCTTCTCAAACTCCTCTGCCAGCACCTCGCCCCAATCATTCTGCAAAAAATGGACCATAATATCTCACTTCTTCCTCTCGTTGATTCTCCTTCTATTTTCGCACGATGGCTGCCCCTTGTCACGCAAAAAAGACACGCCTGCATTCGCAGACGTGTCTTTTGTTTGTTCGGACGATCAGAACAGGAGCATCCCATTCAGGGCTTCGGCTCCGGCGCTGACCATTGGGTCGAAGAAAAGACCCATTGCGATCGACATGATCATGCAGATCGCCAGTGCGATCTTGATGCCGATCGGCGTCTTGATCCTGGTCATGTCTGCCCCTTCCGGCACTGGCGCGAAATAGCATTCGCGAACGAGGCGCAGATAGTAGTAGACGGAGACCATGCTGAACAAGAGCGCGATGATCGAGAAGATCAGATATCCACTTTCGATGGTCGAGGTAAAGATGATGAACTTCCCGATGAAACCACCGGTAGGTGGCAGACCGCCGAGGGAGATCATGAAGATGAACAGAGCCGCAGCGATCAGCGGCGAGCGCTTGCTCATGCCAGCGTACTTCTTCATATCTGTCGTGCCGCAGGAAAGCTCAACATTGCTTGCGGCGATAAAGGCGCCGATATTGGCAAAAGCGTAGGCAGCGACGTAGAAGCAGATGGCAACGATCCCGAGCGTATTGGCAGCGGCCACAGCCAGGAGCAGGTAACCGACCTGAGCAATGGACGAATAAGCGAGCATACGCTTGATGTCACGCTGTGGGATGGCCACAAGGTTCCCAAAGATGATGGAGAGCATGGCCAGCGCGATGATGATCGTCAGCCAGGAATCTGCGAATGGGATGAAGAAGTTAAAGAGCACACGGCAGAGCACCCCAAGGGTCGCGACTTTCGCACCAACGGCGAGGAACCCGGCGACAGGTGTTGGCGCACCCTGGTAGATATCCGGTGCCCACATGTGGAATGGCACTGCACTCAGTTTGTAAGCAAACCCTGCCAGGAAGAAGAGGATGCCGATGACCATCAGCGCACTGCCGGAGAAGGCATAGAGGTTCATTGCCATGGCGGCAAAGACGGTCGTACCCATGAAGCCATAGATGAGACTCATCCCATAGAGCATGATGGCGGAACTCAGGCCGGACAGTACGAGGTACTTGATGGCCGCTTCACTGGAGAGGGCGTTGTGACGGATGATGCCGATGAGCACGATGAAGCTCATGGTCATCAGTTCCAGCCCAACATAGAGAGTGATAAGGTCGCCGGCGGAAGTAAAGACCATCATCCCAAGGGTCGCAAAGATCATCAGGATGTAATAGTCTGCTTCGCTGTAGCCTTTTTTCTTCACGTATTCGCTGGAGCAGAGACCGATCAGCACTGCGCAGACGAGGATCATCTCTTTAAAGAAGAGGCTGTAGCTGTCGGTATAATACATGCCGTTAAAGGTCATGCTGATCTCAGGTGGATAGAGCACCCCGACCACACCGATGATGACAAGACCAAGGATGGTGATCCAGCCGTAAGGCAGGTTCGTCCCTTTCTTCGCGATGAGTTTCACGAGAAGGAGGATCATACCAAGGGCGAAGACCAACAATTCCATTGTGATCGCTTGAAAGCTGATTGCTTCTGTGGTCAACATTAGAAGATCCCTCCAATCACATTAGACTCGATCGCTTGGGCGATAGGTGCCACGCCGGATTCGATCATCGCACCGATGCCGTGTGGGTAGATCCCAAACACGAAGAGGGCGATGGCGAGCACGCAAGGACCAACGAGATAGATCCCGTGGATGTCATGCAGGTGATCCCATTTTGGATTGCGTGGACCCATGAAGGCGATGCGGACTGCACGCAGGCAGTAGGTAGCAGTGATAACGATACCACTGATGGCGATGACAGCCATGAAACGATAGCTGATGAAGCCAAGGATCATCTTGTCGCTGGTGAAGGTCCCCATGAAGATGAGGAATTCGGCGACAAAGTTGAACATCCCTGGCAGGCCAAGGCAGGCCAGTGCAGCCAGCGAGAAGAGCACGCCCGCTTTTGGCATCTGTTTTGCCAGGCCGCCGAAGGCAGTGATGTCGCGGGTGCCAGCTTCGTGGTAGATGTAGCCGATGACGCTGAAGAACAGAGCCATCATGAGACCATGGGCCACCATCTGGCTGACGGCACCGGAAAGGCTCATGAGGTTCAGTGTCGATACACCCAGGAGGATGTAACCCATGTGGCTCACGCAAGCGTAACCGACAAAGAGCTTCATGTCTTTCTGTACCATCGCGATAAAGGCACCATAGACGATGTTGATCATGCAGAGAAGGCCGATGACTGGTGCCCAGTACTGCGCCCCTTCCGGGAAGAAGCTGACAGCACAGCGGATGAGACCATAGGCACCAAGCTTGACGATGACGCCGGCATGGAGCATGGAGACAGCCGTAGGCGCTGCAGCGTAACCAAGTGGAGACCAGGTGTGGAATGGGAACATCTTGACGAGGAACCCAAAACCAAAGGCCAGGAATGCATAGGCAAAGATCTGGAATTCAGTGCTGTAAGCCACGGTGGAGAGCTCATCCATATTGAGGGTGAGATAACCGAGACCAGCATCGCTCGCACCATAGAGATACATGGAGATGATCCCTACGAGCACGAAAACGGAACCGATCAAAAGGTACAGCACCAGTTTCATAGCAGCATAATCTTTACGAACGGAACCCCAGACACCGACGAGGGTGTACATTGGAACGAGGGCCAATTCGAAGAAGATATAGAAGAACAAGAGGTTCTGTGAAGCGAATACACCATACACCCCACAGACCAGGATCATCAGGAATACGAAGAATTCCTTGGTGCGGGTGTTCATATCGTAAGAGATGCAGGACCCGGCAAAGATGATCAGACTGGTCAAGAGCATCAGCGGTGCGCTGATCCCGTCGACCGACATGATATAGTTGATACCAAGATATTCGGAGCAGCTGATATTTTCTACAAACTGCATGCCGCCTTCGCTGACATTGTACTGTGCGAACATGAAAAGTGTGAGCAGAAGATTCACGCCCATAAAGCCAATGACTGTTTTCTTGATCACATCGACCTTGTCGCCTGGGATGAAGAGAACAACGACGGCACAAATGATTGGCATCAATGTAATCAGCGACAGAATCGGAAATCCTAAACTATTCATTGATTACATCCCCCCTAACATCGGCATGGCTTTCCAAAGCACGATCACAAGTACTGCGAAGAACATGACAACAGCATACGTCTGCATATTCCCGGTCTCGGTCTTGCGGAGCTTAGCGCCGGCCCATTTG
The DNA here is from genome assembly GCA_958451915.1 of uncultured Peptococcaceae bacterium. GTDB lineage: Bacteria > Bacillota > Peptococcia > Peptococcales > Peptococcaceae > UMGS1590. The sequence continues at coordinate 11,473 of CAUDRX010000030.1, read as the reverse complement.
ACGACGTTTGCGACACAATCGAGGAAACCATCGATGATGTAGGTATCGAACCACTTGCAGACATAGGAGAAGCCCATGACGATGACATCAAAGACCCACTGATAGAACTGGTCAATGTAGAATCTGTTGGCGAGCACGCCGTAGATAGGACCGCTGGCTTTGGCGATCTTGGCAGGATCGATGCTCTTCTTATGGTACATGAGATAAGCGAGGCCGATCCCGGCGAGGGCCAGAACGGTCGAAAGCAGCATGACAAAGTAGTTGGCTTCCGGATGATGTGGTTCACCGTAGAAGACGTAGGACGCATAGCCATTATGCATGAATGGTGCGCCGACGAAACCGGCGAAGATCGCGAACACGGAGAGGATCACCAGCGGTACGGTCATGACCTTTGGCGATTCATGCAGGTGGCCGTGTGGGGTATGGTTCTCACCGAAGAAAGTGCGGAAGATGAGGCGGAACATGTAGAACGCCGTCATGAAAGCAACGATCTCAGCGACGATGAAATACCCATAGTGGCCAGTCGTGTAAGCGGTGGTGATGATCTCATCCTTGGACCAGAAACCGGCGAACGGGAAGATCCCGGCCAGCGCCAGCGAACCGATGATGAAGGTCCAGGTGGTGACTGGCATGTATTTGCGCAGGCCACCCATCTGCGCCATGTCGTTGGAACCAACGCAATGGATGACAGAACCTGCACCGAGGAAGAGCAGCGCTTTGAAGAAAGCGTGGGTGCCCAGGTGGAAGGTGGCCGCGGTGATGGTGCCGAGCCCGATGGCCATGACCATGTAGCCGAGCTGGCTCATCGTGGAGAAGGCGAGCACGCGCTTGATGTCGTTGTTGACGAGCGCCATGCAGGCCGCGAAGATGGCGGTGAAACCACCGATGAAAGCGATGACCTCCATGGTCAGGGTCGCACTGGAGAAGAGTGCAAACTGACGCGCCAGGAGATAGACACCGGCAGCGACCATGGTCGCAGCATGGATCAGCGCACTGACAGGTGTAGGACCTTCCATGGCGTCTGGCAGCCAGACATGCAGCGGGAACTGTGCAGATTTACCGATAGGCCCGATGAAGACCAGGATACCCATGATGGCAACGAGGACCTCGTTGCTGTAAGCTGGGATGAGTTCAGAGAGCTCGGTGAAGTTGAAGGTGCCAAAGGTGGCAAAGATCAGGAAGAAACCGAGCATGAAGCCGAAGTCGGCGAGACGGTTGAAGAGGAAAGCCTTCTGGCTCGCACGCGCTGCGCTGTCGGTGTCATAGTAGTAACCGATGAGCAGGTAGGAGCAGAGACCGACCATTTCCCAACCGAAGAAGATGAAGAAATAGTTGTTTGCCACGACCAGGAGCAGCATGGAGAAAACGAAGAGGCTCAGATAGCTGAAGAAGCGAGGTGTGCCTGGATCCCCATGCATGTAACCGATGGAGTAGATCGCGACCAGCGTCGCAACGACCATGACGACGAAGAGCATCATCGCGGTCAGTGGATCGACGAGGAACCCGAGCTCGATGGAGAAATCACCGATGGCGAGCCATTCGACACCGTATTCGATCGGGTTGTCCATGGTGGCGGCACCGCCGAGGACTTCCAGACCGATGCCGGAGGCGATGACAAGGTCGATCGCAAAGACTGCGACGACGATGCCTACCGTCAGGTTCTTACTGCGGCCTGTGAAGAGGCCGGTGATCGCAAAAGCAAGGAGTGGCAGTAATGGCATAAGCCAAGCGTATTGTATCATTTGTCAGTTACCCCCCTTACCACTTCAGCCAATCGATCTTAGCCACATCGCTGTTGCCGCTCTCGCGGTAATGCTTGATGATGAGTGCCAGACCGACGGCAACTTCCGTTGCTGCAACAACAAGAACGATCAGCGTGAACGCATAGCCGTCGACATTGCTCAGGCCGACAAAGCGGTTGAAAGCGAGCAGGTTGATGTTGACAGCGTTCAGCATCAGTTCAACGCCCATCAGCACAGCGATGACGTTGCGTTTTGCCAGGGCATTGAAGAGGCCGATGGCAAAGAGGAACGCTGCCAGGATGAGGTAATGTGTGAGTCCGATCATTTTCCTTCATCCTCCTTCCCGATGACGATGGCACCGATCATGCCGACGAGCAGGAGCAGGGCCACGAGCTCGACTGGCAGCACGTAGGTGCCGAAGAGATCGACGCCGATCTGCGCGATCCAATCACTTGGCAGCTCCTGTGGTGTGATGAGGTTGAGGCTGCGGATGGCGATGGACATCACGAGGGCGATGCCCACTGCGACAGCCCCGGCGCCAACGACGGTATTGGAGAACAGGTTGGTGTTCTCAAAGCCATCGTTCTTTGGATGACGGGTCAGCATGATGGCGAAGACCGTGAGGATGGTGATCGCACCGACGTAGACCATGATCTGGACAACGCCGAAGAATGAGAGCTGCATCGTCGCATAGATGCCGGCGACCCCGATGAAGCACAACACCATGGAGAGCGCGCTGTAAAGGATGTTCTTGTGAGCAACCATCATGAGTGCGCCAAAGATGACGATGAAAGCCATCAGATAGAACAATACTGGCGAGATCATTCAGCTGCCCCCTTTCCTTCTTCAGCAGCCTTTGGTGCTTCTGCCTGTGGTGCTGCGCCGGCTGGCTTTTCAGCAGCGGCTTCTGCTGGCTTGGCAGCAGAGGCTGGCGCTTCAGCGGCTGGGGCGGCAGGTTTTGTGGCAGGAGCGGCCTTGGCGGCGCCGTCAGCCGGTTTGGCGGCTGGCTTTGCGGCAGGCTTGGCTGCTGGTTTTGGTGGTTTGACCGGTTCTGGCATGCCCATTGGGTTGCCTTCCGGACGTTTTGCATTCCAATAGTCTGCTTGGATCTTGTTGAATCTTTCGTTCATCGCCTGTGGAATGCCACTGAGGAAATCATATTCCGTGTTGTCGTAGCTGTAGCAGGCGATCTCGAAGTTGTTGGCGTTTTTCAGCGCCTTCGTTGGGCAGGACTCGATGCACATCCCGCAGAAGAGGCAGTATTCGACCTGCATCTTGTAGGCGGTCACGACTTTTTTGCCTTCTTCGTTCTTTTCAGATTCGACGGTGATGACGTGGTTTGGGCAGGCACGTTCGCAGAGCCCGCAAGCGATGCACTTCGTGACATCATAGTCAAAGAAGCCCTGGCTGGCAGGTGGGAGGTCTGGACGCTGTTCCGGGTACTGTTCAGTGATCTCACGCTTGAACCAGTGCTTACCGGTGACGCCGAGGCCTTTTAATAAACCGATTCCGTACATACATCCACCTCCTTACGCCATGAACTGAACGGCTTTGATGACGATGCCGGTGATGGCCAGGTTGGCAACGGCCAGCGGGATCAGCACTTTCCAGTTCAGTTTGAACATGTGGTCAATGCGGATACGAGGGAAGGTCCAGCGTACCCACATATTCAAGAGTACAAAGATATAGGTCTTGATGAAGAGCCAGAGCCAGCCCGGCAGGACAGGACCCTGCCAGCCGCCGAGGAAGAGCACGGCAGCGAGCCAGCACATCGCCAGCATAGCCACGTATTCACCGAGGTACATGAATGCAAAGCGCATGCCGCTGTACTCGGTCTGGTAGCCGGCGATCAGCTCCTGCTCACCTTCTGCAAGGTCGAACGGGGAACGGTTGATCTCAGCGGTAGCGGCGATCGAGAAGATCACGAAGGCCAGTGGCTGACGCCAGATGAACCAGCCGTTTTCGATCTGATCATAAACGATGTCGTTGAGGTTGAGACTGCCGGTCAGCATGACGATGCCGAGCAGAGAGAAGAGCAGTGGGATCTCGTAGCTGACCATCTGTGCCGCTGCACGCATACCACCCATGAGGTTGTATTTGTTGTTGGCAGCCCAGCCGGAGAGCAGGAGGATCAAAGTCGTAAAAGCGCTGACCGCAAAGTAGAAGAGCAGACTGACCGGAGAATCATACACGGTCATGCCTTCGCCCAGCGGCATCACGCCAAAGATCATCATCGTCGGGATGAAGACGACGATCGGTACCATGTTATAAAGGAACTTATCGGCAGCATCCGGGGTGACGGTGTTCTTACTGACGAGCTTGAGGATGTCCATGAAGAGCTGGAAGATCCCGAAAGGCCCGCAGCGGTTTGGCCCGAGACGCTCCTGGATGAACCCGGAGATCTTACGTTCCAGATAGACCAGGATGATAACGTTGCACAGGAGGAACACCAGGATCACAACGGCGGCGACGATGCGTTCGATCCAGAGGCCCAGGTTGTAGGAGCCGCCGAGACCGACGACAAGATCGACGATCCAGTTGCCGATGTTGACAAAGAGATTGTTAAGCACGAATAATTACCCCCTTTAACGGTCTACTTCACCGAGTACGATATCGACCGATGCCAGGGCTGCGACGTAATCCTGCATGAACATGTCTTCGACGCCGACGATGTCCTGCAGCGCAAAGACGCTCATCATGCTAGGCGCATGGATGCGCACGCGGTATGGCTTGGTGCCGCCGTCGGAAACGACGTAGAAACCGAGCCAGCCCATGCCGCCTTCGAGCTGTGCATAAGCACTGCCGGCAGGAACTTTGATCATCTTTGGCACCTTGCCCATGGTAGGGCCTTCGTCCGGCATCTGTTCCAGGGCCTGGCGGATGATCTTGGCAGATTCTTCCATCTCCCAGTAACGCAGCATGTAGCGGTCGTAGCAGTCGCCCTGTTCGCCGACTGGCACTTCAAAATCGAAGCGGTCGTAAACGCTGTAAGGCTTGTCCTTACGCAGGTCGAGCTTGAGGCCGGCCGCGCGCAGGTTGGCGCCGTAGACGCCGTAGTTCTTGCACATCTCTGCATCGATGACGCCGACGTTCTTGGTACGGGCGAGGAAGATCTCGTTGCCGTTGAGGACGTTCTGGAAGTCCTTGAGGGCATCCGGGAATTCGTCCAGCCATTTCGTGAGCTTTTCTTTGAAGCCCTCTGGCAGTGGTGTTGGCGCCCCGCCGATGCGGAAAGCGTGGTTGTTCATGCGGCTGCCGCTGTAAGCTTCGAGCAGATCGAAGACTTTTTCACGTTCGCGAAACATGTACATCCAGACAGTGTAGCCGTTGAAGTCGAGCGCCATGCAGGCGAGATAGACCAAGTGGTGGGCGATACGCTGCAGTTCACCGATGATGACGCGTACGTATTCGCCGCGTTCCGGTACTTCCACACCCATGAGCTTTTCGACAGCCATGCAGTAGCCCCATTCATTGAGGATGCAGGAAAGGTAGTCGAGACGATCGGTGTATGGCACGACCTGTGCCCAGGTGCGGTCTTCGCAGAGTTTTTCGATGCCGCGGTGCAGATAGCCGCAGACGTTCTGACAGCCGACGACCTTTTCGCCGTCCATCGTCAGCTTGGCTCGGAATACCCCGTGGGTCGAAGGGTGCTGTGGGCCCATATTCATGATATAGGTCTCAGATGGCTTCTTGTCCTGAGTGAGATTCTGCAGCTCCTGCTGCTTTTGCATCAGTTCTTCGATCGTCTGCGCCTCAGAATCGGCGTAGCGACCTTGTGGTTCATAGATACTCATCGTTTTCCCCCTTCCCCTTTACTTTCTCACGTGGTTCTCGTAATCCTTGCGGAGCGGGTGACCGACAAAGTCGTCTGCCAGGAAGATGCGGCGCAGGTCCGGATGGCCCTTGTACTCCACGCCCATGAGGTCATAGCTCTCACGTTCCAGGATGTAGGCGGCTTTGAAAACGCTGTCCAGAGATGGCAGCCAGAGGTCGTCTTTCGGGATATGCACGGAAACACGGATCATATCCATGTCCTCGAGGTTCATGAGGTTGTAGACGCCGACCATATCATCCGGATATTCGACGGCGCAGAGGTCCAGCAGGGCATCGTAGCCGCATTTGTTGGCCAGATCGATGATCGCCTGGACAAATTCCTCGCGGTCGACCGTGAAGGCCGTGGTCTTATCGTCTTCCTCTTCTTTCAGCGCAGGGATGACATTCATGATCTGTTCTTTGAGCACGCCCCTCACCTCTCTCTCTCTACGATCGTTGGGTCGTTGACGCGGTCCTTGAGCTTGAGGCAGGCGTCAAACAATGCTTCCGGACGTGGTGGGCAGCCCGGCAGATAGACATCGACCGGCAAAAATTCCTTGACACCGCTGACCATCGAATAGCCGCCGGCAAAAGGACCACCGCTGACGGCGCAGTTGCCCATCGCGATGACATACTTTGGTTCCGCCATCTCTTCGTAGATACGCTTGATCAGCGGCGCCATCTTCTTCGTCACCGTACCGGCGACGATCATCAGGTCCGCGTGACGTGGCGATGGACGGAATACTTCGTACCCAAAACGCGCCAGGTCAAAGCGCGCACCACCGGAGCACATCATTTCGATCGCGCAGCAGGCCAGACCGAAGGTGACCGGCCAGAAGGAACGGCTGCGCCCCTGGTTGAGCACCTTGTCGATCGTCGTCAGGACCACACAACGGTCAAGTTCTGCCTGCGTAGGGTTTGTGTTGCGCAGATAGTCCGTGACCGGCGAGATCCGCGTGGAAGGGCTCCAGCCTTCCGACGTTGGCATGTGTTCTTCGTCAAAACGCACCTTATCTATTTCCATTCGAGCGCGCCCTCCTTCCATTCATACCACAGACCGACGCACAAGATCACGAGGAAGAGCGTCCCAGCGAGCACCGGGAACATCCCTACACTCTGAAATGCGAGGGCCAGAGGAAAGAAGAATACAGTTTCAATGTCAAACAATAGGAATACAAGTGCATACATGTAGTACCCGATACGGAAATTGACCCAGGCAGATCCTTCCGTGTCGATCCCGCACTCAAACGTCTCACGCTGTTCCTTGCTGTGGTAGTAATGCGGACTGAGCAGAAGGCTCACACCGATACCAGCACAGGTCAGGACCAACGCCAGCGCTACGAAGAGCAGGATGATCCATAATCCATCATTCACCTTAAAACCTCCCCTATATCATTTTTCCCGTCTGTGAGAAATCGCACAGACGGAATTTTGGGCATAAGGATGCCTTTTATATCTACTATATTATGCACTATTTTTTAATTAAATACAATTCCTTGGAGAACGATTTACAGAACCATGATAAATTTTTATCAATAGCGCGCCATCGATCCCGCCTGCGGAATGCCTAGAAGATGTCTATGTTAAGCCATTTTTCCGTTTTTTAAAACGGCCCTCATTACTCATATTTTGTCCTTTCTGCATATTTTGCCAAGATTGCGTTTTTATACAATCACTTAAAAATCAAAAGTAAGCAACCGCTTTCTTTCTCTGAAAAACAGCAAGACACTGCCCCTTTCAGCCATTTTGGCATTTAAAGTGTCTAAAAATTACAACAGCAAACATTCCATTTCTGTTTTTTCGTACACCGCTCCGTCTCCCGATGCCTGGGCCTACGCACAAAAAAACAAGCCTGAAAGACAAAAAGTCTTTCAGGCTTGCAAAAACGCTTGACGCGTCAGCCACGCACATCATTCAGCAAGGAAACGCTGCAGGATGGCTGCGACCTGCGCACGGGTGGCATGGCCCTTTGGTGCGAGCTCAGTATCGCTCATACCGTTGATGAGCCCTTCTGCATTGGCCCAGCTCATGGCTTCTTCGGCCCAGGCACTGACGCTTTCGGCGTCGCTGTAGGCGCTGAGGTCGGCGCGGGCGCTGACATCCTGTCCTTTATACTGGGCGTAGTTCATGAGGATGGCGGCCATCTGTTCGCGGGTGATGGCGTCATTTGGCCCGAAGGCGCTGTCGCTGTAGCCGTTGACGATGCCTTCTGCTGCGGCCCAGTTCACGGCGTCTTCGTAGTAGGCGCCGCTTGTTACGTCACTGAAGCTGGCGTTGCTGCTGGCGGCTGGTTCTCCTTCCTGACGGTGGAGGATGGAGACGATCATGCCGCGGGTGGTGGTGAGGTCTGGGGAGAAGGTGTCTGCTGCGGTGCCGGTCATGAGGCCTTCATTGTAGACGTAGAGGACGCTCTGGTAATACCAGTCGTCTTCATGAACGTCGGTGAATGGCAGTTCTGGGGTTGGCTCTGGCTGGTCACTTTCTGTGAAGGTGACGGTGATGGTGACTGGGCCTTTTGGCATGGTGAAGCTGTAGGTGCTGTCGCTGTTGTCGGTGACGTCGATGGCTTTGCTGCCCTGGGTGACGGTCACTTTGTCGATGCTGTAGCCTTTGTCTGGGGTGACGGTGAAGGTGATGGTCTCTCCGGCGTTGGCGTACTGGTCGGCTTTGTCGAGGGTGACGCTGCCATTTTCGGTCCTGGCGACGGTGACGGCGTAGTTGTGGTCACCGGTGTATGGCGGCTGGTAGCTGCTTTCGATGTTGCCGGTCTCTGGGGTGCCACCTTTTTCATAACGGACGGTGACCTGGAGGCTGCCGCCGTTTGGACTGGTGTAATCGATGCTGGAGGTGATCTCATCCATGACATCGTTGTTGCTTGGGGAATCGCCCATCTGTGCCTTCATGTTGGCGACGGTGGTCTCATCGACCCAGACCTGGTAGATGCGGTTCTTCATGGAGACGTTATCGAGGGCAACGCTTGGGATGCTGGTGACGCCAGAGCCCATGCTGTAGTCGATGTTGGCGTAGCCGGATGGGTTGAGGGTGCTGTCTGTGATGGTGACGTTCTGGGCGCCGTTGATGTTGACGGCGGCGTAGGAACCGTTGTTGATGGTGACGTCATTGAGGCTGCCGCCGTTGGTGCAGTAGAACTGGACGCCGTACTTTGCGCCTGTGGCATCGATGACGAGGTCATTGATGCTGGTATTGTCGGCGTTGGTATTGACGTTGATGATGTGGTTGATAACATCCGTACCACTGTAAGCAAGCGTGTGGCCATTGCCGTTGATGGTGACACCGGCGTTCACATGGAAGACAGCGGTGATGCCGCTGCCGGCAGGATTTTCGGCGGTGACATCAGCGAGCAGATCGATGACATCGCCAGCGGTGGCGTTCTGAACGGCGTTCTGGAGCTCAGCCGCCGTGGTGTAGTAAGTCTTACTGCCATCGGTCGTCGTGATGGAAGCGATGGCGGTGCGCTCAGGATCCGCTTTCAGCAGTTGGATCTTTGAAAGGTGACCGATGGTAAATGTGAGGCTATCATCGGTGCTTGCGACGACAGGGAGCTTCTCCACATAGATGGTGCTGTCAGCGCTGTCAACGACGTACCATGGCTGGAGGCCGGTCTGCGCGACAGGTGCGGTGATGGTGACGGTGCCATTGTCGGCCGCACCATCCGGAAGCAGCGCGCTGCCATTCGAGGTGACGGAGACGGTGTAGGCCGCTGCGACATTCTCGCCGCTGGCGGTGCTGTCTTTCGCCACGCTGATGACCACCGGTGCGCTCACGTCTGCAAACTTGGCAAGAGCCGTCTCATCGAGGGCCACCGTGCCGAGGTCCGTCACAACGCTCAGGCTTGGCGCACTGTTCGCTGCCAACGACTTCGCCGTGTCCGCCGTCACTGAGAGCGATGCAGAAGTGGCATTGTTTTCCGTTGTCGTGATATCAACTGTAACGCCACTGTTCGTCACGTTGGAATCGCTGCTGCCGTCTTCCGTGCCATCGTCGATGGTGGTGTCAGCGCCAACATAGGTTCCTTCCATGGATGCGCTGACCTTTCCTTCATCTGTCGATGGAGTGACAACGAGCTTGTCTTCCAATGGCTGGACTTTCCAATGATCGCCGTCCTGCACGCATTCGTAGTTTTCCGCAACCACGCCACTCACATCACAAGAGAAAGTCCCACCGGTTACAACAACACGGATGGCCTTGCCATATTGTTCATCAGTTCCTAAGATTCCTGTAAAGGTCCCGCCCTTGATCATGGTTGAACCTTTTTCATACTCGTGTTTTGGAACAGTTGAATCTGCGTCACTGGATTCGGCCATTGTTGCAATGGCTGCATTTGTTGCGTTAAACGTACCGCCATTAATAGTCAATTCATTCCAGTTCAACACGGTGCCTGCTCCGGCGGTGGTATTAGAAAATGTACCGCCATTTATTTCCATAATGCCGTAGTCATCGTTTTTCAGCGTGTACAATCCACCAGAAGCGTTCGGAGAACTGACTTCGCCGCCGTTGATGGTGAGTCGTGCATATGTTTTCGTGGTATTCTGACTTGGCGTGTACCAACCATTTTCGATCGCACTCGAATTAGAACTCTCGCTCGTAACAGAACCACCATTGATGGTCAAAGTCCCATGGTTTGTAATGACATAAAAATCACTACTATTCACGCTGTTGGTCTTATGAATGCTCCCACTTTCAATGGTTGCTGTCGCACCAGGCTCATTTTGTAATGCAGAATGGCCCGAGGCATTATTGATCAGTTTACCTGATGTGCCGCTGTCTTTGATGGTCAACGTCCCTTTATTAACGATCGTATCTTTGCCATCTGCATTGGTGATCTTATAGCCATTCAGATCGATGGTCAATGTCTCACCCTCATCGACGGTATAAGCGTCACTCAACGTCACGTCCTCGGTCAGGGTGATCACACCATTCACTGGCTCTAGCAGAGCATTTGCGGTTGCATTTTCTGCGAAGGCGCCGGCTGGGAAAAGGGTGACGCACATCGTCATCGCGAGCAGGGCGCTCATGATGCGTTTACTTTTTCTATGTTTCACGTTATTTCCTCCTAATTCCATTCGTTCGCTGTGGTGTTCCTTTTCTGTGGTCCTGTGCCTCCGCATCCGCTCCTTTCATGCGCGATGTTCCAGCGGCACGCGGACGGGCATCGCGCGCTGCCACCGGCTGTTGCCCTCATTATACGCCAAAGCTTGTGCATTTAAAAGCCAGTTGTCGCGCATAATTATCCATTTATTTACGAACTTCATATTTTGTCTCTTTGGAACACAGGCGTATCCTGCGCAAATCCCGAGATATTGCCGGACATAACGTTCCTCCCGCCTTTCTTCCATCGTACGCGCAACATAGTTGCCATTTTGTGCAGAAAAAATTTTTAATGACACAAAAAAGACCGCCTTCAGGCGGTCTGGCACAAAAAAAGCGCTGTCCCAGTGAGACAGCGCTTTGCATATCAAAGATATTTTTTCATCTTCAGACGCTCGATCGAGCGATAGAGGGCAGCTTCGGCACGGACGACGTCGACGTTGCCTTCACGCTTGTGCGCAAGGCGCTCTTCGGCGCGCTGCTTGGCGCGTTCGGCGCGGTCAAAGTCGATCTGATCGGCGGTCTCGGCACTTGGCGAGAGGATGGTGACGTGGTTGTTGTTGACTTCCACGAAACCACCACCGACGAAGATGTAGCCTTGTTTGCCATCCATATCCACATAGCGCACGATCTCCGGACGAAGGGCGGCGATAAGCGGGGTATGGTTTGGCAGGAAGCCGATCTCACCTTCCGGGGTGCGGACGACGACGCTCTGTACGTCGATGGCGAGCGCTTGGTGGTCAGGAGCAACGACCTCCAGCTTCAGCAGTTTTTCTGCCATGGTGGCCACCTCCTTACATCACGCTGCC
>CAUDRX010000029.1 GCA_958451915.1 uncultured Peptococcaceae bacterium | reverse complement strand
TTTTGGCGATCGCGAGCCTGACGCTGCCGGATTCCAAAAAGCTTTTAGCTGAACAGCTCAAACAGAAGTCTGTGGAAAAGAAGGAAAAACAGGAAGTTCAGCTCCTTGACGCGCTGAAGGTACTCGGTAAGAACAAATCACTCCTTGGCGTCTGTTTCGGCGCAGGCTTCTGCGCGTTGGTCCTGCAAGGGGCCATGTCCTGGATCTCTATCTACTATGTGCGCGAGATGGGGATGTCAGTGAGCTTTGCGGCTACCCTGGTCAGTGCGATGTCACTGATCTCTGCCCTTGGCTATCCGATCGGTGGCGCTATTATGGACAAATGGTATCTGCGTGATAAGCGCGGCCGAGTATTTTTGCCTTGTGTCTGTTTGATACTGGTCGTTGTCGCCATGTTGGCAGGATTCTACCTGCATTTTGTGCCGTTGCTCTTCTTTGGATTCTTTGCGATGACGACGGCAAACACTTCGTTCCATGTAGCTACGCAGGAATTGGTGCCATCCTGGTATAAATCGGTTTCTTACGGGGTCTATGTGGTCTTTATCCAGTTTTTTGGCGCTTTTGGGCCAATGCTCACTGGGGCGCTTTCAGAAACATTTGGCCTTACGCCAGCGCTTTCGCTGATCCAGATCCTTACGCTCGTGGCGATCATCTCTTTCTTCCTGACCAGCCGCAGTTATGTGAAGGATTTTGAAAAAGCCCGTGCGCTTGAAGCAAAACATGCAGAAGCCTGAAGGACACAGAAAGGAGCGGACAATAATGAAAACATTGTATCATAACGGGACCATCATCACGGTCAATGACGCGCAGCCGATCGCAGATGCGCTGCTCATTGAAGATGGCAAGATCCTTGCTGTGGGCGATCGTGAAACGGTGATGGCTCATCAGGATGCGCAGACCCAGCAGGTGGATCTTGAGGGGCATACGATGCTTCCGGGATTTATTGACGGACATGGCCATATCGGCAATGTCCTTGCTGGACTGCCAATGGTCAGTCCGCCGCCGAACGGGACGATTGACAGCAAAGAAAAGCTTTTGGATGCGCTGCGTCAGATGATCGCAGATGGCAGGGTGCTCAAAAATGGCTGGCTTGTTTCGGGCGGCTATGATAATGCATTCTTTGAGAACAACGCCCATCCGACCCGTGCTGAGCTTGATCAGGTTTCCACAGAGGTCCCGATGATCGTGCTCCATGCCAGCGGTCATGTGGGCACTGCCAATTCAAAGGCACTGGAAGTCGCTGGCTGGACAAAAGACACACCAGATCCAGCCGGCGGGGTGATCGGCCGCGATCCCGAAACAGGTGAACTGAACGGCTTTCTGGAAGAAAAAGCGGTGCAGGTGATCGGTCTTGGTCTGGGGCTGCAGGGACTCGGCATCGAAGATTTAGCGGAGGTCTTTGTGGATACGCAGAAAGCCTATGCGAAAAATGGCGTGACCACTGCTCAGGAAGGCGGCACTACCCAGGAAGCGATGGCGATGTTGCACCACTGCCAGGACAATGACATGATCATGCTGGACATTGTGTCCTATCCTCTGGAAGAGGTTGCCAGCGAACTGATCGCCGACCATTCGCCATCCCAGACGTACGACCGCCATGTGAAGATCGGCGGCGCAAAGGTTGTCGGAGATGGATCACCGCAGGCAAAAACTGCCTGGCTCTCAGCGCCGTATTTTGAAGTGCCTGCAGGGGCAGACGCAGATTATAAAGGCTATCCGATCTACAGTGATGAGCAGATGCTGGATTTTTGCCGCAAAGCCATGGCCCACGACTGGCAAATGCTGGTCCACTGCAATGGTGACGCCATGGGCGATCAGTTTCTGCGCTGTTATCGCCAGGCCAGAGAAGAGAGCGGGAATACCACCCAACTGCGGCCGGTGATGATCCATGCGCAGACGGTGCGTGAAGATCAGCTGGATGAAATGAGAGAACTGGGTATGATGCCATCTTTCTTCCACGATCATGTCTTCTACTGGGGCGACTACCACTATGCGTCCGTTTTCGGGCCGGAACGTGCAAGCCGCATCAGTCCGCTTTACTCGGCACAGCGGCGGGGGATGCCATTCACGCTGCATAATGATGTACCGGTCACGCCGATCAATCCGATCCTCAACATCCATATCGCGGCCAATCGCCGCACCCGCAATGGTATGGTGCTGGGGCCAGAATACACTGTCGATGTGATGGAAGCGATCCGTGCAGTGACGATCTACGGGGCTTATCAGTATTTTGATGAAGAGATCAAAGGCACTCTTGAGGTCGGTAAGATGGCGGACCTTGTGATCCTTGATCAGAATCCATTGGCTGTGCCAAAGGATAAGATCAAAGACATTCGCGTTCTTGAAACGATCAAAGAAGGAAAGACGATCTATAAAGCAGAATAAGTCGTATGATCAGGGCCGCTCCTTAGGGGGAGCGGTCCATTTTTTCAGGTCGATGAATCTTGATGCATTCTTTACATTCTGGTGCTTGACGCCCGGAGGAAGGTTTCCTAAACTAAAAATGTTATGACTTTTGTCGAGAAAGGAAGTGAGCCAGGATGGATGGTGCCCCCAAAGACAGGCAATGCAGGAAAATGAAAGACGATCATGGCTCACTGTCTGAGACTGGTGTCTGCATGCAGTGAGCCCGGGAGGGATAACTGTGAAAACAATTTATAAGACATCAGAGGCTTTCGGCCATCTGTCGAAGGTTCCGGAATACTGTGATGGATGCTGGGTCTGCCTGACGGCGCCAACGCCGGAGGAAGTGCAGGCGGTCAGCGAGTATTTTGAGATCGAGCTGCAGGACATGGTCTCGGCGCTCGATGAGGATGAACGTGCGCGTGTGGATGCGGATGACGATTATACGATGATCATCATCGATGTACCGGTCCGGGAAGATGACGAGGACGGCGAACGTTACGGCACAGTGCCGCTGGCGATCCTTCATGGTGACAAGGATAAGCGTTATATTATCACGATCTGTCTGCGTGAGCTGCCGCTTTTGGATGATTTCCAAAGCGGCAAGATCAAGAAATTCTTTACCTACAAAAAAACGCGCTTCATCCTGCAGATCCTTTATCGCAATGCGACCTATTATCTGCAATATCTGCGCATGCTGGAGCGTTCGATCGGGCGCATTGAAGAAGCGCTGCACCGTTCAACGCGCAACGAAGAACTTTTTAAACTGCTGAACCTTGATAAATCACTGGTCTATCTGAGCAATTCGCTCAGAGCCAATGATCTGGTCCTGGACCGGCTGATGCGTTTGGACGCAGTCAAAAAATATCCGGAAGATCAGGAGCTCCTGGAGGATGTCATCGTTGAGAACAAACAGGCTATTGAAATGGCCAATGTTTATTCAGGGATCCTTGATGTGACGATGGAGGCCTACAGCTCGGTGATCTCCAATAATCTCAACTCGGTCATGAAGATCCTCACATCAGTGACTCTGATCATGACGATCCCGACGATGATCTTTAGCTTTTTCGGGATGAACGTGCCGCTGCCCTGGGAGGGCGATGCGATGGGCGTGTGGTACATTGGCGGGCTCTCAATGGCGCTGGCAGCGGCAGCGGTATTTTTTATGGTGCGGCGCAAGATGTTCTGAAGACAATAAAAAAACTGGTCCTTTACATACAGGAAGGACCAGTTTTTATTGTTTTCAGGAGGATCATGGATGAAAAACAGCGGATCCGACATTGGAGAGAGAGGAAGGGAGCATACCGAAATGGGCCTGTGCGTAGTCTTTGATGCGGGCGAAGAATTCGCGCGTGAGCAGGCTGCGGTCGGAGATGTTTTCCTCGGAAGCAGGACAGCCGAAGACTGTAAGGTCGAAATGCTCTGCGATATAGACGGCGCGGTAGAGATGGAAGCGCTGGCTTACAAGGATCGCGTTCTGGACATGGTAGATATCCTGAAGGTTGCGGACACTGGCAAAAGTGTCGACGCCATGGGTATCGGTGATGATGGCCATGGCAGGGATACCTGCGTCAAGCAGATAGTTGCGCATGGCTGAGACTTCGCTTTGGGCGGCATCTTCCCCGCCGCTGACGATGATCTGTTCGGACGCGCTGTTCTCATAAAGGGTGATGGCGGTGTCGAGACGTTCGGCTAGGATCGGGCTCGGCGTACCGTCGGGCTCGATGCCAGCACCGAGAACGACGATGCAGTCGGCATTCTGATCAGCGAGCTCTTCTGGTGTGGCCATATTGCCGGTGGTGGTCAGGAACATCCAAAAGTTGATGCCCAAGGCCAGGAGCGGTGGCAGCAGGACGAGCGCGATGAGCACGGCAAGCAGCGGCGGCAGATGAAATCGACGGCGTCGGCGTACAGGCGGCCTCCTGCGTGTGTGCGATGGCGGCGAAGTCTGCGAACGGTGCTGGCTGTGCGCCGGCGCTGGCTGTGCCTCAGATGGGCGCTGCCCGGGACGGCGTGCGAGCGGATTAGACCGGGTCGGACCGTTTGCAGCAGGTGATGGCGTCTGGCTTTTGCGCCGGCGCTGGGAAGGGGAATTCTGTGGCATGGGCATCTCCTTTCTGAAAAAATGTGCACCTAACATTATAGAGGAAGAAAGGGGCCTTGGCTACCCAAAAATGGGATGGTTTTTCTTGTAGCGTGTGCAAAGAGGGGAGCGGATACTTCCCTTGACAAAGATAAAAGCGCTGCGCTACAATCAAGCATATCTTTTTTGCAACCAACGAGAGAAAGGGTGATGATGATGCGGACGCTGATCCGAACGCTTTGGCGGTTGTTCAAGATCGCTGTGGTGCTCCTTTTGGTCGCCAGCCTTGCTGCCATGGCGCTGCCGGTTTCTCTTGAGGTGACTGGGCGCAGTCAATATCCGTCGCTGCCGAACGGATGTGAGGCGGTGGCAGCATCTTCTGCGCTCACGGCGATGGCTGCGCCAGTCACAGCGGAAACCTTCGCTGTGCAGTATCTGCCGAAGGCAGCGGTGGGCAGCGGTGTGAGTCCGGAAGATGCCTATATCGGAGATCCTTTTGGCAGTGGTTATTACTGCTATCCAAAGGCACTTTGCAATGGCATCAACGCATTTTTGGAGACACAAAACACCAGCCTGCGGGCCGGGACCCACAAGCTGGTGCCGTTCAGTGAGATCGCGCTCCGCCTGCACCTTTCCAAAAAGCCTGTCATTGCCTGGGCGACAGTCGATGACAAGTTGGCTGATCGCGATGAGGCGAGCGTCTGGCAGGTGGACGGGAATGAATATCATCCTTACAATAACCTGCATGTCGTCGTGATCGATGGCATCGAAGGTTTTAAGGTACACCTGGTCGATTCGGTCAATGGGGACCGCTGGCTCTCGCTGTTCAAATTTCTGCCAATATATTATTCGATGGGACTGCGCGTCGTTTATTTTACGGATTGACGCGCTTTTCGTGCCGCACCATGATGGCTGCGATCTCTTCATCATTGAGGGTGGTGAGGGCGTGCAGCACTTCATAGGTGCGGTTTTCTAATGTTTGCAGGTCGTAGTCCCAGTTACTGGTGGCGAAGTTGTACTTGTCGATCTGCTCCATCTTGTTTTCTTTGATGGCGTAATCATAGTCGGACCAGTCGTCATAGAGATCGATGAAGTGGTAATCGGTATGGATCTTTGGCTTTTCTGCCATGATGGGTCACCTCATTTCTGCGCTAAGATCTGTTCATGTTTTTCTTCCAGTTCTGCCCAACGCGAGAGCTTGGCGTCGAGGGCGCCGGCTTTGGCATCGCGTTCTTCTGTGAGGGCCATGAGTTTTGAATACTGGGTGGCACACTCGGCCATCTCTTTTTCGAGGCGGCTGATCTCTTCTTCGAGCACGGCGATGTCTTCTTCTATCGTGTCGTATTCTCGCTGTTCTTTAAAAGTAAATCTGAGTTTGACCGGGCCTTTGGGTTTGGCGACTTTTTCTTTTTTTGGTGCGGCTTCCTTCTCAGCTGCAGGGGCAGGGCGCTTTTCCAGATAGCTGGAGAAATCACCGGCGTAAAGCTTGAGACTGCCGTTGGGTTCGTAGGCAAGGATGCTCGTACAGATGCGGTCGAGGAAGTAACGGTCGTGGCTGACGGCGACGATCGGTCCTGGAAAATGCTCCAGATAATCTTCCAGCACCTGCAGGGTGCCGATATCGAGATCATTGGTCGGTTCGTCAAGAAAGAGCACGTTGTTTTGTTCCATAAGGATGGAGAGCAGATAGAGTCGGCGGCGTTCTCCTCCGGAAAGGGCGCGGATCGGGCCATGGATCTGATCCGGACGGAAGCGGAAAGCCTCCAGCATCTGGCTGGCCGAGAGATGAGAACCGTCGGCCCGGTGGATATATTCGCCGTGATCACGGATGAAATCGAGGACTTTCTGGTCTTCAGGCAGATCCTGGTTTTGCTGCTTATAGTAGCCGATCTTTACGGTCTCGCCGATATCCATGCGGCCGCTGTCGGCAGGTGTGAGACCTGCCAATACATCGAGCAGAGTGGTCTTGCCGATGCCATTGGGTCCGACGATGCCGATACGGTCATTTTTTACAAAGGCATGGGAGAAGCCGTGGAAGATCGGGCGGCCATCAAAGCTCTTGGCGAGGTCTTCGCATTCGATGATCTTTTTGCCGAGGCGGGCGTTCACAAAATCCATCATCAGCGGATCGTCATGCTCGTGTGTGAGCTGATCCTCGATCTCGTAAAAACGCTCCTTGCGCGCCTTCTGTTTGGTCCGGCGCGCTTCCACACCCTTGCGCATCCAGGCGAGCTCTTGTTTGTATAGGCGGCGGAGCTTATCGGCGCGTCGTGCTTCGTCGGCTTCGCGCTGCGCCTTCTCTTCGAGAAAGGTGGAATAGTTGCCTGTGTAGCGGTAGAGCTTGCCGCCGTCGAGCTCAAGGATGACGTTGGTCGTGCGGTCAAGGAAATAGCGGTCATGGGTGACGATGATGAAGCTGCACTGGCGGTCGTGAAGTTCTTTTTCCAGCCAGCGGATCGTTTCATAGTCGAGATGGTTGGTCGGTTCGTCGAGGAGCAGGAGGTTTGCAGGGCGGATCAGGGCAGCGGCCAGAGCCACGCGTTTCTTCATGCCGCCAGAGAGGGTACCGATCTTTTGAGTAGTGTCATTGATGCCGAGACGATGCAGGATGCTTTTGGCGTTGGATTCAAGCTGCCAGGCGTCTTCACGGTCCATGGCGTCCTGCGCCTCGAGCAGGGCGCGCGTTGCCTGGTCGTCATCAGGGTGCGCGGTGACAGCAGCTACCGCATCCTCGTAGTGGCGTACCACCGCCAAAAGTGGTGAGGTGCCAAGAAAGACCTGTTCCAACACGGTACGGTCGTCATCCATCGGCTGATTCTGTGGCAGATATTCCATGACGAGCTGATTGGATGTGATCATCTCACTCGCCGGGTCTGGATCGGTGCCAGCGAGCTGGGCCAGGAGTGTCGATTTGCCAACACCGTTGGTACCAATGAGGCCGATCTTGTCGCCTTCGTTGACAGCAAGCCCGAGATCGTTAAAGAGCACACGCTCGCCAAAACTGCACCGCAGATGCCGCGCTTCCAATAATACCATTACAATTCCTCCTGATTTTGCTATAATAGTGCATAGCTAGTATATCAAACATGCGGCATAATGAAAATATCCCATCATAGAATGGAGGACAATAACATGTCAAAGTTGAAAAAGGCAGCAGCTATCACTGCACTGGCGGCAAGTGCCTGCGGCGCGGCAATCGCTGTAAAAAAGATGAAGCAGGCTTATCAGCTGGCGCTGGAAAACTGCACCGATCAGGTGCTGGATGTTTATCTGGGCACAGCATCGGCGCCAGATGCGTTGGTCATCGAAGGTTTCCGGCCAGGCGAAAAGCGCGCCATCGATCTCACGCATCTGCCTCTTGCGGAGCATGATGTGGTCTACATCCGCTTCCCGGGGACGGCTGCATACCAGGGTTATCAGCGGACATTGATCTATGACACCAACGAATGTACCAGCCCTATGCACGGGATGATCGTCGATTACGGGGAAGGCAATTATGATGTAAAGCTGGTGAAGCTCCCATGAAACGTTATACCGAAGATCTGCTCGACCCTTCATGCCGTACATCTATCCTGGTGAGCGGCGGCCCGGCGCCGGCGCCGGCGCTCCTTCGCTCGCTGCGCGAAAAGCTGCCTGAGGCGCCCTGTCTCTGTGCCGATGCCGGTGCGGACCTTTGCTATGCAGCTGGTGTTGTACCGGACGGGCTCATCGGCGACCTGGACTCGCTCTCGGCGGAAACACGTGCATGGCTCGAAGCGTCCGACGTGCCGGAGGTGATCTATCCGAGCGAGAAAAACGACAGCGACCAGGCTCTGGCGACAGAAAAACTCTTTGCCGACGGTGCAGAGGAGATCGTGATCATCGGAGGGCTGGGTGGACGTATGGACCATGAGCTGGCAAATATGATGGAACTTGTGCGCATGGGACGTGAAGGAAAGAGCCTTGTTTACTGGGACGATATCAATCGTCTGCGTTACATCGGCGAAGGCCGGCATGCGATCCCTCCGACGACAGAATACATCAGCCTCGTTCCGTTCTCTGATGATGGCATGGTGCTCTCTAACGGCGGTCTGTATTATCCGCTGGATCATTTCACAGTGCCTTTTGGTATTACACGCCTCATCAGCAATGTCTTTGTCCAGGGCGCCGAAGAAGCGACCCTCGATATCCACCACGGGGACGGTGTGCTGATCCTCTGCCACGACCGCGAAAAATAATCTGCTGGCGGCGGAGCCTTGGTTTACAAGGGCGGGAAACCATGATAATATTAAGAGTAATGCATATCATTTTATTAGAGGGATAGAGGAGAATAGTATGGGTAGAAAACAATTACCTGAAACATTGACCCTGATCAGGGACAATATCATGCAATATGACAACCCCCTCGCGGTGAGTGCCAAAGAAAACGCCGAATGGGCAGCCGATCTCAATCTGCCAACGAAAGGTGACATTCTTTTTTACACTGGCGGGGAATACCAGATGCTGCCATTTATGGATTCGCTGCTCACGGTCATGGATATCGTCGATCCTGGCACGCCGGTCTTCAGCTGGATGATGAGCATGCGCGATCTCGTGCATAAGAGCGGAATGGCACCGGAAAAGATCTTTGCTTCTGTTTTTGCCCAGGACAAGGAACGTTTCTTTTCCATCAACCGAAAGGCTGCACAGATCCTCAAGGCGCTCGGCTATGATATCTGCTATGATGGAGAGCGTGAGATCTACAGTGGTGCACTGCTGCATGAACTTGGTTTTGAAGAAGCATTGGGGCTCTACAGCAAGCGGGTGACAAGCTTCCTCAACCAGAGCGGGGCTAAGACGGTGGTCTGCATGTCGCCGCATGCGGCTGAGATGTTCAGCATCGTTTATCCACAATATGGGGATTTTCCAGACATAGAAGTCAAGACCTTTGTGCAGATGGTGCATGAAAAACGCCACATGCTGCCAAAGGATTTTTACCGCGGTCTCGTTACGCTGCATGACTCCTGCCGTATGGCTCGTGAGATGGATGTAGTCGATGAGTTCCGTGATGTCCTTAACGCCATGAACGTGCGTTATAAGGAACCATTTCGCACCGGTAAGTGGAGCACCTGCTGTGGTGGTCCGATCAAGACTACTTACGCAGAGCTCTCTCACAAGCTTTCTCAAAAGCGTGCCAACGAGCTGGCAGACACCGGTGCTCAGATCGCACTCCTGAGCTGTCCGTACTGTCTCTCTGCGATGAAGGACTGTAAGACAGCGACTCATATGGAGATCATGGACTTTGTAGAATTTCTGGCAAAGGGGTATCAATTATGAGCACGATCAAAGAGAACATCAACGTATACGCTAAGGATATCAACGAGGCCAGTGAAGACGAACGCATCCGCACCGCGATCACGCGTGCGATCGCATCTTATCGCAAGAACTTCGCCGAAGCCATCGAGCGCCATCCACACACACCAGCACTGGCGAAAGAAGTGGAAGGTATCAAACAGCAGGCAGATAAAAACTGGCGAGAGCTGATGGCTCAGGCGATGGATTCGATCGAACGGCACCATGGTCATGCTTATTTCGCTGAAGATGCGCAAGCGGTCGTTGATATCATCAATGAGATCGCTGGCGGCACCAAGACCATTGTCAAAGGTAAATCCATGCTCGGTGAAGAGATCCATCTGCGCCAGCGTTTGGCAGACTGCGGTCACGATGTCTGGGAGACGGATCTGGGTGAGTTTATCCTGCAGCTTATGGATGGCCGCCCAATGCATATCCTTTCGCCATCGATCCACATTCCGCGCGAACAGGTCGCAGAAGTCTTCTCGAAATTCTTTGGCCGTGAGATCCCGCCGGACATCGCTGAAGAGGTCAGGGCTGTTCGTGAATTCCTGCGTGAGAAGTATTTCACTGCTGATATCGGTATCAGCGGGGCCAACGCTGTTGCTGCCGATACGGGGCAGATCGTGATCATTGAAAATGAAGGCAATGTGCGTCTCTGCACGGCCGCGCCACCAGTTCACATCGCAGTTGTCGGTATTGAAAAGCTCGTGCCAACCTTTATGGATGCGATGAAGGTGACGGAAGTCAACTGGCGTTACGGACAGTACGATGTGCCGGCCTATGTCAATATCATCAGTGGTCCATCCAAGACTGGCGATATTGAAAAGGTCACTACTTACGGGGCGCATGGTCCGCATGAATTCCATGTGATCTTTGTGGATAATGGCCGTTCTAAGATGATCGAAGACCCAGTCTGCCACGATGCGGCGCTCTGTCTGCGCTGCGGTGGATGCATGTATGAATGTCCGGTCTTCTCGTTGACTGCCGGCCATTTTGGTAAAGTTTACATGAACGGTATTGGTGCGATCTGGACTGCGTTCGTGGATAAAGGCATCGAAGAAGCCGCACCGATCGTATATAACTGCCTGCGCTGTGGCCGGTGTGTGGAGCAGTGCCCGATGGACATCGATGTGCCAACGATGATCTATCATTTGCGCACCGTTGCGACCCGGGAAGCAGATGCCAAGTCTGGTAAATGATCGTAAATAAGAGATAGAGTGAGTCTTTCACGAGAGTGAGAGCCTCACTCTTTTAGGTTGAATGGTAGGATATAGAAGCGATGTAATTTTTTTATAGATGGCATCGCTCTGGTAGGAGGTTATACTTTGTCAAATCAATCTTCAGATGCACGGGATGGTTTTCAGAGCCGGTTTGGTTTTATCCTGTCCTGTATCGGTTCTGCGGTAGGCATGGGATGCATCTGGTTATTTCCTTATCGTGTCGGTCAGTACGGCGGTTTTGCTTTTTTAGTGCCGTTTTTGATCTTTGTTATCGGTTTGGGCTTCTGTGGGGTCATCGGTGAGATGGCCTTTGGCCGCGCTATGGGTACTGGACCGGTTGGCGCTTTCAAGAAAGCCGTGGCGCGCCGCGGTGGCAAGTTTGGCGGGGCGCTGGGGATGGTCTCATTGATCGGCTCTCTCGGGGTGACGATCGGTTATACGGTCATCTGCGGCTGGATCCTGCGATTTCTCTTTGGGGCGCTCTCAGGATCGATGTTCACAGGTGATTCGGCGGCGTATTTCGCTGAGATCAGCGGCAGCTTTGGCAGCATCGGCTGGCATGTGCTGGCGGTGGTGATCACTTTCCTGGTCATGAATGCGGGTATCTCATCTGGTGTCGAACGTGCTAATAAGATTGTCATGCCGCTGTTTTTTCTCCTGTTTGTCGTGCTGGCGATCTTTGTGGCGACGATCCCGGGAGCGGAAGAGGGGTATGCTTTTCTCTTCTCTCCGGACTGGTCGGCGCTGGCTGATCCGAAGACATGGATGTATGCGCTGGGCCAGGCGTTCTTTTCGCTTTCGCTGGTTGGTTGTGGTACCATCGTTTATGGCAGCTATCTGAAAAAAGATGTGGATATTGTCTTTTCAGGTGTCATGGTCGCGGTCTTTGAGCTTGTCGCATCGATCCTTGTGGCCTTGACGATCCTGCCGGCGGTCTTTGCCTTTGACGCAGATCCACAGAGCGGTCCGCCGCTCATCTTTATCGTGCTGCCATCGATCTTTGCACAGATCCCCGGCGGCCAGATCCTGGCAGTGGTGTTCTTCCTGGCGGTCTTTTTTGCCGGCATCACGTCGTTGATGAATCTGTATGAAAGCCCGATCGAAGCATTGCAGGAGCATTTCGGAATGAAGCGGCGCAGCGCCTGCGTGCTCGTGCTGACGGCAAGTCTCCTGGCAGGGCTCTTTCTCGAGGATTCTGATGTTGTCGGACAGTGGATGGATCTTTTCACGATCTACATCACACCGTTCGCGGCACTCCTGGCTGCGATCCTGTTTTTCTGGGTCTGTGGCAAAGGCTTTGCAGCAAAGGAGATCAATACAGGCTGCCCTCATAAGATGGGCGGACTTATCGAAGGCATGGGTAAATACGTGTATTGTACAGTGACATTCATCGTTTTGATCCTTGGTATTGTATTTGGCGGTATCGGTTGAGACCGCCCGTGAATAAAAAGAGGTGATCTTTTTGGCAAATAAATCTTCTTCCCGTGACGTATTCCGCAGTCGTTTCGGGTTTATCATGTCCTGCATCGGTTCTGCGGTGGGGATGGGCTGTATCTGGCTCTTTCCGTACCGTGTCGGGCAGTATGGCGGATTTGCGTTTTTAGTGCCGTTTTTGATCTTTGTTATCGCACTGGGTTTTTGCGGTGTAATGGGAGAGATGGCCTTTGGACGTGCTATGGGCACTGGCCCGGTGGGCGCTTTTCGCAAAGCGACAGAACGCCGCGGTTCGAAGATCGGCGGGGTCCTTGGGCTGTTGCCGCTCATCGGTTCGACGGGTGTGGCGATCGGCTATACGGTCATTGTTGGCTGGATCCTGCGCTTTCTCTTTGGGGCGCTTTCCGGGACGATGTTCAATACGGATTCCGGCGCTTATTTTGGTGAGATCGCCGGGGATTTCGGCAGCATCGGCTGGCACATCCTGGCAGTGGTGTTGACGCTCATCGTCATGAACGCAGGTATTTCGTCCGGCATCGAACGTGCCAATAAGATCGTTATGCCGCTGTTCTTTTTCCTGTTCATCGGCCTGGCGATCTTCGTGGCGACGATCCCGGGTTCGGAAGAGGGGTATGCCTTCCTCTTCAATCCGGACTGGTCGGCGCTTGCCGATCCGAAGACCTGGATGTATGCGCTGGGGCAGGCGTTCTTCTCACTCTCTCTGGCTGGCTGCGGCACCATTGTCTATGGCAGTTATCTGAAAAAAGAGACCGATATCGTTTTTTCCGGTGTCATGGTCTCGGTGTTCGAGCTGATCGCATCGATCCTTGTGGCGATGACGATCCTGCCGGCGGTCTTTGCGTTTGGCATCGACCCACAGAGTGGTCCGCCGCTCATCTTTATCACGCTGCCATCGATCTTTGCACAGCTGCCTTATGCACAGCTGCTGGCGATCGTCTTTTTCATGGCAGTTTTCTTTGCTGGCATCACTTCGCTGGTCAACCTCTATGAAACACCGATCGAAGCGCTTCAGGAACACTTTGGTCTGAGCCGCATCAAATCCTGTCTTGTTGTTTTCGCGTTCAGTCTGCTCGTGGGACTCTTCCTGGAAAATGGTGACACCGTCTCAAGCTGGATGGATATCTTCACGATCTACATCATGCCGGTCGGTGCGTTGCTGGCAGGGATCATGTTCTTCTGGGTCTGCGGCAAGGGCTTTGCTGCCAAAGAGATCACAATGGGCAGCAAATACCAGGTTGGACGGTTCATCGAAGGCATGGGCAAATATGTCTACTGTGGTGTGACCATCGTGGTCTTGATCCTCGGCGTCGTCTTTGGCGGTATTGGCTGAGGAGGAAAGGAGATAAGATATGTCAACACTCGAGATCGAACAATCCGCGCAGGCGCAGGCGTTGTTTTCGCTGCTTGATGAAGCGGAAAAAGAAACGGTGCGTGTCGTTCTGCGGCGTGTGGATTCTGCCAGGCTGATGCCAGAGCAGTCGCTCCTGATTGAGCTGAACGTGCTGGAACGTTTACTGGCAGATGTGAAAAACGGCCAGACCATCGCTGCGTTGATCCCTGATCCGGCTCTCTATGCGGATCAGGCGATCCGGGAGATCGGCGAGGAAGTACGTCAGCAGCGGCATATCGGTACTCTCATGGCAGGTTTGGCGATATGCGCCATTGTACTTTTGGTCTTCAGCATCTATGATATCGTACGCGGGCTTATTGCAGGCAGTACGTTCATGGATTGCCTGACCAGTCTCGATGTCGGCCATGTGATCTGTTTTATCGGTGTGCTGGCAGGGACGCGTTTCTTTGTTATGGGTGACAAGCGCGAGGATTATAACGATAAAAAACGTGCGCAGCACCGTACACAGCTTGTCGGTTTTCTGTTCATCGTTGCGTTCATTGGCCTTTTGGCTTCCGTTTTTGCATCGCTGCCAGTGGTGATCACCGTGCCGAGTGTCTATACTGTGGTGATCGCTTTGGTGCTCCTCGTACTCTGGAAGCTCATCGGACGTTTATAAATGACTTTGTGACCGTGCAGGGATGCTGTACGGTCTTTTATTGTCGCTTGTATGTGACGTGCATGATATAATAAGCAGAGTTCCCTAAAAGGAGGTCGTGACATGATCACAATACGTAATGAAATGCCGGCAGACTTTGCGGCGGTGGAAGCGCTGACCCGTGAGGCCTTTTACAATATGTACATGCCTGGGTGCGTGGAGCATTATTTGGTGCATGTGATGCGCGGACACAAAGACTTTGTTTCTGAATTGGATTTTGTGCTGGAACTGGATGGCACGATCATTGCCAATGTTATGTACACACGCGCCACTCTGACCGATGAAACAGGCACAGTGAAAGAGGTCCTGACGCTGGGGCCAGTCTGTGTCGCACCGACGCATCAGCGTCAGGGCTACGGGCGGATGATCATGGAGCATTCTTTTGAAGCAGCGCGGGCTCTTGGTTATGAGGTGGTCGTGCTCTTTGGCAGCCCGGCGAATTATGTGGCGCGTGGTTTCGTGAGTGCCCATAAGCATCAGGTGTGCGCAGAAAATAGCCGCTATCCGGCGGCAATGCTGGTGAAGCTGCTGGAGAAAGACGCGCTTGCAGGGCATACATGGGTCTATCGCGATAGTCCGGTGATGGCGATCGATGAAGCAAAAGCGGCTGCTTATGACGCGACGTTGCCGGTGATGGAGAAATGCTGGCAGCCGAGTCAGGAAGAATTCTATATCCTCAGTCAGACGTTCTTTGGTCAGAAGGCATAAGAAAAAGGTGTCAAAAGCGATGTGCATTTGACACCTTTTTGTGTACGGGGTAAAAAACGATCAGTCGAGCAGACCGAATTCACGCATAGCGTTTGCGAGGCGCTCGGCGTTGGCTGGTTCAATCTCAGTCAGTGGCAGACGCACGCCGCCGCCACAAAGCCCCATGAGTTCCACGGCCTTTTTGACTGGGATAGGGTTCACTTCGCAGAAAAGGGCATTGACAAGGTTCATAGCGTCGAGCTGGATCCTGGCAGCACCTGCGACGTCACCATCGAAGAATTTCTGCACCATGTCGTGGGTCTGACGTGGGGCGATGTTGGAAAGGACGGAAATGACACCCTTGCCGCCGAGAGAAAGGAGTGGAACGACCTGGTCATCGTTGCCGGAGTAGACATCGATGTCGCCGCCGGCGATGGCAAAGAGATGACCGATCTGGCTGATATCGCTGCATGCTTCTTTGATGGCAACGATGTTTTCGACATTGCGAGCGAGCCAGACAGCGGTTTCAGGCTTGATATTGCAGCCGGTGCGGCTTGGCACATTGTAGAGGATGACTGGGATGGAGATGGCTTCAGCGATGGTCTTGAAATGCATCTTGAGGCCATTTTGGGTGGCTTTGTTGTAGTAAGGGGTGACGAGCAGTACCGCGTCAGCGCCATCGGCTTCTGCCTGCTTGGAGAGCATGACAGCTGTCTGTGTGTCATTGGAGCCGGTGCCTGCGATGACGGGCACGCGATGGTTGACATGGTTGATGGTGTGGGCGATGACCTGGGAATGTTCTTCTTCAGAAAGGGTTGAAGATTCACCAGTGGTGCCGCAGATAATGATGGCATCAGTGCCATTCTCGATCTGAAAATCGAGGAGACGCTCGAGAGCCGGATAATCGACGGAACCGTCGGCAGCAAATGGAGTGACGATCGCGCAGCCTGCGCCAGTAAAGATAGACATATTTTTTTCCTCCTTAAAAATGTGGGGGAGGGATGTTGTGATTAAGAAAAAACGACGCTCCTTTGGGGGATGCGTCGTTCTTGATCTCATTCATTCCGATAGCTCCCCATCCTAAGATGACAGTCATGTGCCTTTTCGACACATGCCCAGCAGATCGCTCTCAGTCGAGTGAGCTGCTTCGGCGAGCGCCCCTTTTACCAGTCTTCTCTGTGTGCTGACCACTCCAACTGGTGACTGATGGAACTCGCGACCTCTATCTAGATTATTGTGACCACATTGGTGGATGGCCTTAGTCGTTTGCCGGACATGATAGCCTATCACCTTAGTAGTCTGTATATTTAGTATCTTAGGGGATGGGGCAGAGACTGTCAAGGGTTTTTAGGATAATTGACTGTGATAATTGCTATTTCATGGTATAATGGCCGCATATGAGAAAAAAGGAGCGCTGTTATGAGACCGCAGGAAGCATTAAAGAGATATTTTGGATATGATTCGTTTCGACCAGGGCAGGAAGCGATCATCGAAGCGCTGCTCTCCGGGCGGGATGTACTTGCGATCCTGCCGACGGGCGGGGGCAAGTCTCTCTGTTATCAGATCCCTGCCATCTGCATGTCGGGACTGACGCTGGTGATCTCGCCGCTGATCTCGCTGATGAAAGATCAGGAGGATGCCCTTGTGGAAATGGGGGTGGCGGCGCGTTCCCTCAACAGTACGACGACATCGGAACGCGCTGCAGAGACGGTGCGTCTGGCGCGGGCGGGCAAGCTCGATCTGCTTTATGTGGCACCGGAACGGCTGGAGGTGGAAGGTTTTCGACAGACGCTCGCAGAGCTGGATATCACTTTGGTAGCGGTGGATGAAGCGCACTGCGTGAGCCAGTGGGGGCACGATTTTCGGCCGAGTTATATGCGTATTGCGCCTTTCCTGGAAACGCTGCCTAAGCGGCCGGTCTTTGCTGCTTTTACTGCGACAGCAACGGAAAAGGTGCGCGAAGATATTACTGCGCAGCTGCGGCTTCATGATCCATTCTCCTATGTGGCGAGTTTTGATCGCCCTAACCTGTATTTTTCTGTACAGAAGCCGCGCGACAAAAAACGGGCGCTCCTTTCACTGCTGGATGAGAACACATCGAGCATTGTCTATTGCAGCACGCGCAAGAACGTCGAGCAGGTCTATCATTTTCTCAGGGATCGCCGCTATCCTGTGACCTATTACCATGCCGGACTCAGTGCAGAGACCCGTGTGAAGAACCAGGATGACTTCATCTATGACCGCAGGCCGATCATGGTGGCGACCTGCGCGTTCGGTATGGGTATCGACAAACCGGACGTGCGCAGCGTCATCCACTATAACATGCCGAAAGATATTGAGAGCTATTATCAGGAAGCCGGGCGTGCCGGCCGTGACGGGGCACCAGCCACGGCAGTGCTGCTCTTTTCACCGCAGGATATCATGATCAATGCCCTTCATATCAAAGACAGTACCGCGCCTAATGCTCAGCAGAATCTGCAGACCATGGTCAGCTATTGCAACACGGGCAACTGTCTGCGGCGATTTATCCTGCATTATTTCGGTGAAGAGCCTGAGTGGAAGACCTGCGGCAACTGTTCCATCTGTGATGGTACCATGGCGGTGACGGACTGTACCGTGGAAACTCAGAAGATCCTTTCCTGTATCGTACGTATGGGGCAGCATTATGGTGCTGGCAAGGTGATCGATGTCTTGCGCGCTGCAGATACTGAGTTCAATAAAAGCCACCATTTTGAACGGCTCTCGACGTTTGGCCTGATGAAAGATTACAGCGACAAAGACATCCGCGATATCATCTCTCTTTTGGTCGCAGAAGGCTATCTGCGTGTGGACGGTGATCAGTTTGTGGTGCTCAGGCTCACTGAGCGCGCCGGGGCGCTGCTTCATGGTAAAGAGAAGATGGCCATCAGCAAACCACTGGGAGAAGCGCCGAAACGTCGCCTTTCCCAGCGTGTGGAGAACATACTTGCCTATGATGAGG
>CAUDRX010000028.1 GCA_958451915.1 uncultured Peptococcaceae bacterium | reverse complement strand
GGCTGTTGGTTTTTACGAGCACATGGGCTTCCGTACCTACAGGCGCACCGACCTTGACGAAGAAGGACGGCCTTATCCCCTGCTCTACATGGTGCGCAAAGATGCAAAGGCGTAGACATACAAAAAAGAAAATGCGTGTCATTCAGCGATCAAACGGGGTCGCTGGATGATACGCATTTTTTTATGCTGTTATAAGACAGAGAACAGAAATCAGCGGACACCGATGTGTGAATTGGGCATTATCTTTGCTGAGCCTGCTGATCAACAAAGTCAAGCAGGACATCTGATGGAATCAATCAGAAATAGTGTTATAGTACAATCAGTTTATTTGATTGCACGGAATGGACAAAAGTGGTACAATTAAATTGTATAAAAGTTTCAAAAAATATACGAGGTTTTGAAAAGTTGAAAGGAGGACACAATATGGAAACAAGAGTTGCAACACTGGGCATCATTGTAGATCAGGGGGCGGATACGGAAGTGTTGAATGCGATCCTGCATGATTTCCGTGACTATATCGTTGGACGCATGGGGATCCCATACCGTCAAAAAAAGATGAACATCATCTGCCTGGTCGTAGATGCTCCACAGGATGAGATCAACAGTCTCACCGGCAAGGTTGGCAGCCTGGAAGGGGTCAATGCCAAGGCCTGCTATGCACAGGTCTGAGTCTCTATGAGCGATCACACTGCGATCAAGGGCCTGATCGACACACTGCGCCAGACACGGACGCTGTCGGATGAGGCGCTGACCTTGCTCTACAGGACGCGCAGCCCGGAGACCGATGCATATCTTTATGCCCAGGCAGATGATGTGCGACGGGCTTCATATGGGAATAAGGTCTATCTGCGCGGGCTCATCGAGATCTCGAATATTTGCCGAAATGATTGCCTGTACTGCGGCATCCGGCGCAGCAATGATCAGGCGGTGCGCTATCGGCTGAACCTCGGGGACCTGCTTGAATGCTGTGAGCACGGTTATGGGCTGGGCTTTCGCACCTTTGTCCTGCAGGGCGGAGAAGATGGCTTTTTCAGCGATGAAGTCCTGGTCGAATGGGTGCGCACTCTGGCGGCGCGTTTTCCGGACTGCGCGATCACCCTTTCTTTGGGTGAGCGCAGCCGCGAAAGCTATGAAAAACTCTATGAAGCTGGGGCGCGCCGTTATCTTCTGCGGCATGAAACCGCAACAGACGCCCATTATAAGCGTCTGCATCCGCCTGAGATGAGTCTGGCCCATCGCCTGCAGTGTCTGGCAGACCTGAAAGATATCGGTTACCAGACAGGCTGTGGCATCATGGTCGGATCACCTTATCAGACCTGGGATAATCTGCTCGCGGATCTGCGCTATATGCAGGCGCTCGATCCACAAATGGTCGGGCTGGGGCCTTTTATCCCGGCGGCTCACACGCCGTTTGCCGAAGCTTCGGCTGGCAGTCTTGAGGACACACTGTGGATGCTTGCCGTCGTGCGGCTCATGCTGCCGCATGTGCTCCTGCCAGCAACGACCGCGCTGGCGACCCTGAGCCCAGAAGGTCGGGAGGCTGGGCTGAAAGCTGGCGCCAACGTGTTGATGCCAAATCTTTCGCCGATGTCTGTGCGGAAGAAGTATTCACTGTATGATAACAAAGCAACATTAGATGGAGAAGCTGCCGAAAATGTGGCAGCACTGTCCCGCTGGCTCCGCGGCATTGGCTACGAAGCCGTTGTGGACAGAGGAGATTTTAAGAGCTAATGGGAAAGCTCACGTGGCTGACCCAGAAGAGAGGAGTAAATTGTATGTACAATCCAAAATCATTGAAAGCTGAAGAATTTATCGATCATCAGGAGATCCTTGATACGCTGGCTTACGCCGATGCCCATAAAGACGACCTCGCTCTCGTCGATCAGATCCTCGAGAAGGCGAAACTGCGCAAAGGTCTGAGCCATCGTGAAGCGTCCGTTCTCCTGGCCTGCGATGATCCGGAGAAGAACAAAGAGATCATGGCGCTGGCCGAACAGATCAAGAAAGATTTCTATGGCGACCGCATCGTTATGTTTGCCCCGCTGTATCTGTCCAACTACTGTGTCAATGGCTGTGTTTACTGCCCATACCATGCCAAGAACAAGCACATCGCCCGCAAGAAACTGACCCAGGAAGAGGTCGCAGCGGAAGTCCGTGCGCTGGAAGACATGGGACACAAACGTCTGGCTATTGAAGCCGGGGAAGACCCTGTCAACAACCCTATCGAATACATCCTGGAATGTATCCATACCATCTACAATTCCACCCATGATAATGGCGTCATCCGCCGTGTCAATGTCAACATTGCTGCGACGACCGTTGAAGAGTATCGCATGCTCAAGGAAGCTGGCATCGGCACCTATATCCTTTTCCAGGAGACTTATCATAAAGAGAGCTATGAGCAGCTTCATCCGACCGGTCCAAAGCATAACTATGCATGGCACACTGAAGCCATGGACCGTGCGATGGAAGGCGGCATTGATGACGTTGGTCTGGGCGTGCTCTTTGGTCTGGAACTTTATCGCTATGAGTTCGCCGGGCTGCTCATGCACGCTGAACATCTGGAAGCCGTTCATGGTGTTGGTCCACACACCATCAGCGTACCACGTGTAAAACATGCCGATGATATCGATCCGGATGAATTCGACAATGGCATTGATGACGATACCTTTATCAAGATCATCGCCTGCATCCGTATCGCTGTGCCTTACACTGGCATGATCATCTCTACCCGTGAGAACAAAGAAGTCCGCGAACGTGCGCTGCACGTTGGCATCAGCCAGATCAGCGGCGCATCCCGCACCAGCGTGGGTGGTTATGTAGAGCCGGAACCAGAAGAAGAGAACTCCGCACAGTTTGATGTCAGCGATAACCGCACCCTCGATGAAGTTGTTCAGTGGCTCATGGGCATGGGCTACATCCCAAGTTTCTGTACCGCCTGCTATCGTGCCGGCCGCACAGGGGATCGATTCATGAGCCTGTGCAAGGCTGGTGAGATCCAGAACTGCTGCCATCCAAATGCCTTGCTGACCCTGCAGGAATTCCTGCTTGACTATGCTTCTCCTCAGACCCGTGAGATCGGGGAAAAAGTCATCGCACAGCAGCTGAAGCATATCCCGCGCGACAACGTTCGCCAGAAGACCGAAGAGTATCTGGCCCAGATGGAACATGGTGAACGCGATTTCCGCTTCTAAGAGGAGGTAGGCAGCATGAGTCTGCAGGAAACCCCTACAGCTAACCGTTTGCATATCGGCTTTTTTGGACGCTGTAACAGTGGCAAATCGACCCTCATCAATGCTTTCACTGGCCAGGATGTGACCATTGTCTCGCCGGTCGCAGGCACCACCACTGATGTCGTACAGAAGAATATTGAGCTGCATGGGCTGGGCCCATGCACGCTCCTGGATACAGCAGGCTTTGACGACACCGCGAGCGATCTTGGTACGCTGCGTATGGCACGCACGGCACAGGCTTCCGAAAAGGTCGATATCGCCGTCGTGGTCTTTGATGAGAAAGATCTGTCTGATGAAGAAAAATGGGTCGCACAGTTCAGGGAACAGAACACGCCAGTCGTTGCCGTCGTCAGCAAGTGTGACCTGCGCATCCCGGATAATGTATGGCTTGAGCAGATCGCATCGCTGGTCGATGATGAGGTGCTTTGCGTTGATATTACCAGGCCGGACGACATGGTGGCTCTTCGCTACAAACTTGCTGCAGTGAACCCGCTCAGGAGCGAGCCGGAGATCACCAATGGGCTGGTGACCGACGGCGACATGGTGTTATTGGTCATGCCGCAGGATATCCAGGCACCGAAAGGCCGCCTTATCCTGCCGCAGGTCCAGACCATCCGTGAGCTGCTTGACAAGCACTGCCAGATTCTCGCCGTGACGCCGGACCATCTCAAAGATGCACTGGATGCACTGAAGGAGCCGCCGAAGCTAATCATCACTGATTCCCAGGTCTTTGCCGATGTGCATGCGCTGAAGCCAGAAGAAACGGCGCTGACCTCGTTCTCAGTTCTCTTTGCAGGGCTCAAGGGAGACGTCGCGACCTATGTCGAAGGGGCGCGTGCCATTGACAGTCTGCCAGCAGATGCGCATATCCTGATCGCCGAGCTCTGCAGTCATGCACCGCTCGAAGAAGACATCGGCCGTGTCAAGATCCCACGCAAGCTGCGACAGCGTGTAGGCGAAGGCATCACCATCGACATCGTTGCCGGCGCTGATTTCCCGGACGATCTTTCAGGGTATGACCTGA
Source organism: uncultured Peptococcaceae bacterium (assembly GCA_958451915.1). Taxonomy (GTDB): domain Bacteria; phylum Bacillota; class Peptococcia; order Peptococcales; family Peptococcaceae; genus UMGS1590. Next base: position 14,005 of record CAUDRX010000028.1, on the reverse strand, counting down.
TCATCCAGTGCGGTGCCTGCATGGTCAACCGAAAAATGGTGCAGAACCGTATCACCAAAGCTAAGAAAGCTGGCGTGCCGATCAGCAATTATGGCATCACCATCGCTTACCTGACGGGCATCCTTGAAGACATCGTTTATTGAGCAATGGTATCCATAGCAAAAGATAGGTGTATCAGGGTTTACAATAGGAAACGATAAAATCATCTAAAAAATGGCGGAAATAAAAATCTTTCGAAAATTCAGTGGGTATTGTATAATACATGATAAGAAGTTAGAAGCTAGAGTTTAAGTAAACGTCATTTTATAAAACTTTAACTTAACTCGATCGTGCAATATTAAGGGGTGTTACAATGAATTACGAAATGTTAGACAGAAGCAAGTTAAATGAGCTTGAAGCCTACATCGATTCTTTTGAAGACAAGCCAAGCCATTTAATCATGATCCTCCATCGCGCCCAGGGTTTATTCGGCTATCTGCCAAAAGAATTGCAGATCTTCGTCGCTGAAAAGACCGGTGTACCTGCTGCGAAAGTTTATGGCGTTGTCACTTTCTACTCTTTCTTTACGATGAAGCCAAGAGGCCGTCATACCATCTCCGTCTGCATGGGCACTGCCTGCTTCGTTAAAGGCGGCGAACGCATCCTGGATGTTGTCAAAGAAGAGCTCGGCTGTGAGATCGGGCAGATGACTGATGATGGCATGTTCACCCTGGAACAGGTCCACTGCCTTGGTGCCTGCAGTCTGGCGCCGGTCATTTCCATTGATGGACAGGTTTACGGGCATGTCACCCGTGACAGAGTGAAAGAGATCATCCAGAGTTACTACATTGAAGAGGAGGATGTATGATGAGTGAACGTTTGAATTCCTACGAAGCATTGAAGGCCAAACATGATGCGCTCCAGGCCGTACAGGGTACGCAGGAAAGTCCTGTGGAAGTTCGTGTTGCAATGGGCACCTGTGCGATCGCTACTGGCGCGAAAGAAGTGCTCGATGCGATCGAAGCGGCTATCGAAGACAACGGCCTCGACAATGTGGTATTGAAAGCGACCGGCTGCATGGGGTATTGCTATGCAGAACCTACCGTCGAAGTGGCAGGCATTGCTGTTGATCCAGTGATGTTCGGTCACGTAGATAAAAAGATCGCACGTGACATCATCGAGCAGTATGTGATGAAACAGGAACCTGTTGATGCGCGCATCGCCACCTGTCACGTGAACGCGTAAGGAGGAGGTTACACTATGGAAACGAAAAAGCCTGTTCAGCAGCTGCGAATCGCCCTCAGAAACTGCGGTGTCGTCAATCCACGCGACATCGATGACTGCATTGCCCACGATGCATATATGGCGCTAGGTAAAGCGCTCACCGAAATGACCCCGGAAGAAGTTGTTCAGGAAGTCCTCGACAGCGGCCTGCGCGGCCGTGGCGGTGCTGGTTTCCCAACCGGGAAAAAATGGCAGATCGCTGCCGGTTATGATGCCGATGTGAAATACGTTATCTGCAACGCCGATGAAGGGGACCCTGGTGCGTTCATGGACCGTTCCATCCTTGAAGGGGACCCTCACTCTGTGCTTGAAGCCATGGCCATCTGCGGTTATGCCATCGGTGCCCATGAAGGTCGCATCTATATCCGTGCAGAATATCCACTTGCCGTTAACCGCCTTGAAAATGCCATTGCCCAGGCGACTGAATATGGCCTCCTTGGCAAGAACATCCTTGGGACCGGTTTTGATTTCAATATTGAGATCACCCTCGGCGCTGGTGCTTTCGTCTGCGGTGAAGAGACCGCTCTCCTTCATTCCATGGAAGGGAAACGCGGCGAACCATCCACCAAACCACCATATCCAGCTGAGTGTGGGTTCATGGGCAAACCTAGCAACGTGAACAATGTTGAGACTTTTGCCAATATCCCTTCCATCATCAACAAAGGGGCAAAATGGTTCTCTGGCATTGGGACCGAAAAGAGCAAAGGGACGAAGGTCTTCGCCCTTGCCGGTAAAGTCAACAATGTCGGCCTTGTCGAAGTGCCAATGGGCACTACGCTGCGCGAGATCATCTATGACATCGGCGGTGGCATCAAAGGCGGCAAGAAGTTCAAAGCCGTACAGACTGGTGGCCCTTCCGGTGGTTGCATCGCAGAAAAATACCTTGATCTGCCGATCGATTATGACAACCTTGTCTCCATCGGTTCGATGATGGGTTCTGGCGGTATGATCGTTATGGATGAGGATGACTGCATGGTCTCCATTGCCAAGTATTACCTGCACTTCTCCGAAGAAGAATCCTGCGGCCGCTGCACACCATGCCGCATCGGTACCCGCCGCATTTCTGAACTTTTGAATATGATCACTGATGGCCGCGGGAAGATGGAACACATCGACGAACTCAAGCGCATCTGCTATACCATGAAAGACACTGCGCTCTGCGCCCTCGGGCAGTCCGCGCCAAACCCAGTTCTTTCCACGATGGAAAATTTCTGGGATGAATATGTCGCTCACGTTGTTGACAAGCGCTGCCCAACCGGTACCTGCCGCAAGATGACCCGCTATCAGATCGATCCATCCCGCTGCGTGGGCTGCTCCCTCTGTGCACGCAACTGCCCGGCCGATGCGATCTCCGGTGTATTGCGTTCTCCATTCACCATCGATCAGAGCAAGTGCATCAAGTGCGGGACCTGCATCGAAAAATGTAACTTCGGTGCGATCACCATTGGTTAAGAGAGATAGGAGGAGAAGAGAAGTATGAGCGAAGTAACTTTAACAATTAACGGTCGCGAAGTCACTGTCCCTGCGGGCAGCACGATCCTTGACGCTGCGAAGAAACTTGACATCTGGATCCCTACTCTCTGCCATATGAACCTTCATGGCACAGAAATGGACAACCATCCGGCATCCTGCCGCGTCTGCGTCGTTGAAGTCAAGGGCAAACGTGCCCTGATGCCATCCTGTGCGACCCCGGTTTCCCCTGGCATGGAAGTTATCACCAACTCCGCCCGAGTCCTGCGTGCCCGCAAGACCGTCGTCGAGCTGCTGATCTCCGACCATCCAAAAGCCTGCCTCACCTGCCTGAAGAACGGTGACTGTGAGCTCCAGGAAGTCGCTGCACGTTTGGATATCGATGATGTTCGCATTACCGGTAAATCTCAGTCGACCTATAAACTTGATAATACCTATTCCCTCGTACGTGATATGAACAAGTGCATCATGTGCCGCCGCTGCGAGACCATGTGTAACGAAGTTCAGAAAGTAGGCGCTCTTTCCGCCGTTGGTCGTGGCTTTGATGCTGTCATCATGCCAGCGTTCGAATCTCCACTGCTCGAGACCCGCTGCGTGCATTGCGGCCAGTGCGTGGCCGTTTGCCCAACCGGTGCCCTCGTTCAGAAAGATGCGACCTGGGATGTTATCGACGCCATCGCCGATCCGGAAAAGACCGTTATCGTTCAGACAGCACCATCCGTTCGTGTCGCCATCGGTGAACCTTTCGGTATGGAAGCTGGTTCCGTTGCAACAGGCAAGATGGTCACTGCGCTGCGCATGATCGGTTTTGACCATGTCTATGACACCGATTTCTCGGCTGACCTGACGATCATGGAAGAAGGCACTGAGCTCCTGCAGCGTTTGCGCCGTCATTTGAATGGTGAAGAAGGTCCACTGCCGATCTTCACATCCTGCTGCCCGGCATGGGCCAACTTCTACGAGACCCAGTATTCCGACCTGCTGCAGCACCCATCCACGGCGAAATCGCCACAGCAGATGTTTGGTTCTGTTGTCAAGAATTACCTTGCCGAAAAACTCGGGATCTCTCGTGAAAAGCTCGTCATGGTTTCCATCATGCCTTGCCTGGCCAAGAAGACTGAAGCCATGCGTCCGGAATTCTCTGTAGATGGCAACCCAGATGTCGACTACGTCCTGTCGACCCGCGAACTGGCGCGTCTGATCAAACTCAAAGACATCAATCTTGCCGATCTGCCTGAATCTGAATTTGACGATCCACTTGGTGAATCCACTGGTGCGGCTGTCATCTTTGGTTCCACTGGTGGTGTTATCGAAGCGGCTGTCCGTACCGCATATGAACTGCAGACGGGCAAACCTCTGCCAAAGCTCGACTTTGAAGAGCTGCGCGGTTTTGAAGGTATCCGTGTTGCGACCATCGATGTCGACGGGATCCCTCTTAAGATCGCTGTCGCCCATGGCCTGGGCAATGCGAAGATCCTTTGCGACGAAGTCCGCGCCGGTAACCCTAACGGGTATCATGCCATCGAAGTCATGGCTTGCAAGGGTGGCTGCATCGGCGGCGCCGGCCAGCCATACCATCATGGTGATGAACAGGTGCTCCTGAAGAGAATGAAAGCCATCTACGAGATCGATAAGAACATGCCTCTTCGTAAGTCTCATGAGAACCAGAGTGTACTCGCGCTGTATCGTGACTACTACGGCGAACCAGGCAGCGAGCTGGCACATCATCAGCTGCACACCCATTACATCGCACAGGATAAATATTGATCGTAAAACACCCGAAAGGAACCGCAATACGCGGTTCCTTTTTTCGTATAGTGACAGCGCAGCGAAAGATCGATCTGTCATGGTTTGAGACGATCTCTTCTGAAAGTGTAAAACCTCATCGCCCTGGGTTTTTTTCTGAAAAATTCCATCCTTATTGCAGAATAATTAGAAAAATTATGGTAAAATGGAGGCAATAGGAAGCAACTTTGCCGGTTGCCTAAGATCAAGCAAAGAGAATGGATCCGAACAGAAGGTTAAAGGGTGAAAAAATATGTCAAGTGAGATCAAAATATGTATGGGCAGCGCCTGCCATATCAAAGGCGCACCGAATCTTGTACAGGTGTTCCAAAAAGAGATCAGGGACCGTGGTGTCGAAGATCAGATCAATCTGATGGGGTGTTTTTGTACCAAACACTGTTTGGAAGGGGTCAATGTAGAGGTGAACGGTGTCATCTATGGACATGTGACACCAGAAGAAGTGCCCCGTCTGGTTGACATTGCATTGGGGGTAGAATCATGAAGCATTTTCCGTTTCCGATCGTTAATAAAGACAATTCAAACTGTCTGGACTGTTACCGCTGTCTGAGAAAATGCCCGCTGGACGCCATTGAGTTCTCTTCAGGTCGTGCGCGTATCATCACCGAATCCTGCGTGGTCTGCGGTGAATGCATCCGTGAATGTCCTCAAAAGACGAAGCGCATCATCAGTGACATGGATTTTGTCGTGCGCGCCCTCAAGGAAGGGAAGAAACTTGTGCTGAGCCTGGGCGAGATGGCGATGATCGGTGCAAAGATGCCGATCAGTACGATCGCCGAAAAAGCCTACAATGTCGGTTTCGACTATATCGAAGAGCTCGATGTGCTGGAAGAAGAGATGATCCGTGAAGTGACAGAGTATGTCCGCGCCAGCGACAAGCTCATGCTTTCCAGTCACTGCCCGGTCATCGTCAATCTGGTCGAGCAGCATTTCCCGGAATGGATCGACCATCTGTTGCCGCTCCCAAGTCTGGCCTCCGTGCATGCCAGGGATCTGAAGGATCGCTTTCCGGATCACATGGTCGTGCATGCCGCTTGCTGTCCGGCAGAGTTTTATAACCGTCAGAATGACAAAGACATCGATTTCCTCATCACCATCTCTGAGCTGGAGCGCATCCTGCGTTATAACCCGGCCGTACGAAATTTTGAAGATGCCAAAGAGCCATTTTATCTGGAATTCGAAGGCGGCTATGCCTTTTCTGTCGTTGGCAACCTTTCGAGCCGTCTGATCGACGATGGGGTTGTCGATAGAAATGCCGTGGAATGGTATTCTGGCCTCGATGCCTGCATTGACATCCTGAAAAACCAGGATGAAAGCCTCTGTAATGAAATGCAGTTCCTGGAGCTCATGGCGTGCAGCAGTGGCTGTGTGACCAGTGTGGATATCATGAGCCCGGATAGTGTGTTTGGCCGCTGTCTGCAGGTCAAGCAGTATAATGGAGATCGCATCTATCTGCCGGAATTTGTGCTTGGTGTGCCGGTCGATGAAGTGGCTTTCGAGAATCGTTATTATGAAACGCCAAAACCAGATGCCAAGGCCGTCCGTGAGGAGATGGACCATTGCTTTAAGGATACCGATGCAAAGCCGCTGAACTGTGGGGCCTGTGGATATGACACCTGTTATGCCAAGAGCGCAGCTGTTGTGCGCGGAGAAGCGAACCGTGATATGTGCATCAGTTATCTCAAGGCGAAAGCGGAGTCTTTTGCCAGTTCCGTTGTGAACAATATTGCCAGTGGTATCCTCGTGTTTGATAAGGATTACAAGATCCTGCAGCTTAATCCATATATCAAGAAGATGTTTGCCCCTTATCAGCTGGATGTCGGCGCCAATATGGCGGATTACTTTGACACCCGTTATATGCGCAAGACCGTTGAAAAAGGTGAGATCGTCCATAACGTCAAGATCTCCTATAAAGATCTCGGCATCTGGACGCAGCAGACTGTTCAGCCGCTGGACAGCGAACAATACGTGGCGTTCATTGTGGACATCACTGACAGAGAAAAGCAGCGTGAGCAGTTTAATGCTGTTAAGCGTGAGCTGCTTGTCAATGCCAATCAGGTCATCGATGATCAGATGCGCACGGCTCAGGAGATCGCCAATCGCCTCGGCGAGACCACCGCAGCGACGAAGATCACATTGCTGAAACTGATCCAGGAGTTCGAACGGGAGAAGGAGTTGACCTAAGATGGCTATTATCGGCGAAGTGGGCATTGCCCAGCTGAAGCATGTCGGTGAAGAGCTCTGCGGTGATACAGTAAAGATCATCCGTAACCCTGACGAGACGGTGATCGTACTGTCGGATGGGCTCGGGAGCGGTGTCAAAGCCAACATCCTCAGCTCACTGACCGCGCAGATCTGTTCCAAGATGATCGCTTCGGATATCCCGATCGAAGATGTTGTCGAGACGCTGGTGAACACTTTGCCAACGTGTTCTGAAAGAGGCGTGGCTTATTCGACGTTCTCGATCCTGCGTCTGTACAATAATGGCGTGGTCTATATGGTTGACTTCGACGGTTGTCCGATGGTGCGCATCACCAGGGACAAACAGATCTTTGCCATCGAGACCAATCCGACCGACGCCAATGGCAAGACCATTCACGAAACCAATTTCAAGCTGGAAGCCGGGGAGACCATCGTCATCGTCAGCGATGGGGTAGTACAGGCAGGCTTAGGCGAGATGCTGCCATTCGGGCTTGGCACTGATGGACTCATTGATACCCTTGATCGTTTCTGTGATCTGGACGGCAATGTGCAGAGTATTGCCTGGAAGGTTGTCAACATCTGCAAGAGTTACTATATGGGAGAGCCTGGCGATGACACGACTTGTGTGGTCGTGCGTCTCAAAGAAGAGCAGAGCATGGTCATCATGACAGGGCCGCCAGTGAATCCGGCTGATGATGCGAGGATGGTCTCGCGCTTTGAGGAGACAGACGGCATCCATGTGATCTGCGGCGGTACGACGGCGCAGATCTATGCCCGTGAGACGGGCAAAAAGATCCTTTCAGATTTCAAGTATGTCAATAAAAAGATCCCTCCGACTTCCCGCATCGAAGGCGTGGATCTCGTGACAGAAGGGATCATTACCCTTTCAGCAGTCATGAAGCTTTTGGAAGATCAGGAGCTGCCGGACAGCGACGATGGCGCAACGCTCCTTTTGGAAAAGATCATGGAGAGTGACCGTATCGTCTTCCTGCAAGGTATGGCGACAAATATCGCGATGAAGGACAATATGCCAGTGGATCTCGACCTGCGTGATGTCATCGTAGAGAAACTCACTGACAAGCTGCGCAGTATTGGCAAGGTCGTCGAGATCGTGCAATACGACTGAGGTATGTGCATCCATCGTTTGCTTTTCACCTCGTGCATGTAAAATGCACGAGGTTTTTTGCTTGATGCAGGCTTTTTTTGGAAAGCAGTGGGTGCGGTATAATGGGGGGCAATCTGTGTGGGGAATTCGCAAGAATGAAAAAGCAGGGGGCGATGTCTGCGGTATTCTGTCTGAGTGAAAAGAGGACGGGCGTAGGAATGCTCCGTCGGTTGCTCGCATCGCAGCCAGCCAAATATCGGGCGTCACACTGATGGTCATCGCCGTGCGCATCGGGCTTGAACGCGCATTTCGAACAATATGAAGGACGCTGAAATCTCCATCGGCGGTTTGAAACCCCACGTTTCAAACCGCCGATTTTTAATATGGCGACAAAATGGCGCTCTTCATGATAAATTCACAATCCTGTGGTACACTGGCGCAAAGAGGTGTTTCATTTGAAAAAGATATTGATCGTGGAAGACGAACCGGACATTCAGGAAATTTTGCAGGCCTATCTGCGCCATGCAGGCTACGCGACGACACTGGTGGGCGATGGGGTGGAGGCGCTGGCTGCATTTCAGTGTGAGGATTTTGATCTGGTCCTGCTGGACGTGATGCTGCCGAAAATCGACGGCTTCGGCGTCTGCGAATGTATGCGCAAAACGTCTAACGTGCCGATCCTGATGCTGACGGCGTTGGACGGAGAGCAGGAGCAGCTGCGGGGATTTGAGTTGGAGATCGACGATTATGTGACGAAGCCCTTTTCGATGCCGATCCTGCTGCAAAAGATACGCGCGATTCTGCGACGCACGGCAGGCGCCAGCGAGGAACACCGCCGTCTGCATTACCGAGCGCTGACGCTGGATCTGGACGGGATGGAGGCCGAGCTTTCCGGGCGCTCACTGGATCTGACGGTGCGCGAGTTTGAACTGCTGCAGGTATTGATCGCGAGTCCGGGGCGGGTGTTCACGCGCGAGATGCTGCTGGCGAAGCTCTGGGGCTACGATTTTTTTGGCGATGAACGCGTGGTCGATAGCCACATCAAAAACCTTCGCCACAAGCTGGGCACGAACTACATCGAAACGGTGAGAGGGGTAGGGTATCGTGTTGCCAAAGAAAATCCGTAAAAGCCTGACGGCGCGCATTTTTGTCATCACGGTGCTTGTGCTCCTGGGCGCCGGGACGATCACCTTCGGTCTGATTGCCTGGGCGACACCGAGCACCTATACGGCGGTGCTCAACGACGAGCTTGCGGCGCAGGTGGATGCCTTGGTCGAAAAACTGGCGGACACCACTGTGGCCGACAGCGCGCCGCTGCTGGAAACTTTTCGGCGCGATGCCGGCGCTGATGTGATGCTGGTGGGGCCGGACGAGGCGATCGTCGGTGCCGACGCGGCGCTGCAAACGGACGCGGCCGTCACTTATGCGACAGAGGCAGACAGCGATGAGGAGGCGGTGACTGTAACGATGTCCGACCAGGCGACGATCACGGCGGAGGTCGTGTTTGCCGATCAGGCGCGCGCTTACACGCTTTATGTGACGCCGCGGCTGGAAGCGGAGAATGTGGCCGTGAGAGCGCTGATCCAGATGGCGCCGTGGCTGCTGTTGACGATTCTGATGTTCTCGCTTTTGGGCGCGTTGGTCTATTCGCGCTACATCACGCGGCCGATCGTGCAGCTGAGTGACATCGCGGGAAAAATGGCGGAGCTGGATTTTGGCTGGACCTGCGAGGAACGGCGCGAGGACGAGATCGGGAATCTCGGGCGGAGCCTCAATCAAATGTCCGACAAACTCTCTCATGCCCTCAGCGCCCTCAAGGCGTCGAACGAGGCGCTGCGCGGCGAGATGGCCCAGGAAAGGGAGCTGGAGCGTCAGCGCATGGCGTTTTTCGCGGCGGCATCGCACGAGCTGAAGACGCCTGTGACGATCCTGCAAGGCCATCTTTCGGGGATGCTCGATGGCATCGACATTTACGAAGACCGGGACAAGTATCTCGTGCGTTCGCTGCAGATCACGGCGCGCATGGAACACCTGATCCAGGAGATTCTGACCGTCTCGCGGATGGAGACCCATGCCGGCACGCAGGCGCAGGAGTCGATCGACCTATCGCAGTTGGTCGCGCAGCAGCTGGCGCTGATCGATGACCTGATCGAGCAGAAGCGGTTGCGTGTCGGCTCAAACCTGGCGCTGGATTTGTGGGTGCGTGGAGACGCGACGCTGTTGGGCAAGGCAATTGGCAATCTCCTTGTCAACGCGGCGCTCTATTCGCCGGAAGGCGCGACGCTGCGCGTGGAGGCCGGGCAAGGGCCGCAGATGCCGGTTCTGACCATCGAAAACAGCGGCGTGCAGATTGCAAGCGAGGCCCTGCCGCATCTTTTTGAAGCTTTTTTTCGCGAAGAAGGCTCACGCAATCGTTGCACAGGCGGCAGCGGGCTGGGGCTGTATCTCGTGCGCTGCATTCTTGAGCAGCACGGCGCCACCTGCACCATCGCCAACACCGCCGAAGGCGTCCTCGCGACGGTGCGCTTCGCGTCGCCGCATGCTCCAACGTCTACCTGAGTCCATCGGGTGGGCGTTTCTTCATATAAAGCACACATTGGCGCCACATGCGCTTCATCCCAGTTCGATATGCTATGGAAGACCTCCAATAGAAAGGACGATCAACCATGAATATCGAATGTCGAAATCTTACTATGACCTACGCCAACGGTAAACAGGCACTGCAGGGGGTGAATCTCTCGCTCAGCGCGCCGAGCCTGGTCGGCCTCCTGGGGCCCAACGGCGCCGGCAAGTCGACGCTGATGAAGCTCCTTGTGGCGGCCCTCGCACCAACAGGTGGCGCCATCCTCGTCGACGGCCAGCCTCTCACGAAGATGGAGCGGCAGCTGAAAGCACACCTGGGCTATCTGCCGCAGGACTTTGGCCTCTTTGACGAGCTGACTGTGACGCAGTTTCTGGAGTATATGGCCGCCCTTAAAGGGCTGCGCCATTCGCGCAAGGAGATTGCCGGGGTGATCGAGTCGGTCAATCTGGCCGAGAAGGCGAAGACCAAAATCCGCACCCTCTCCGGCGGCCAGCGCCAGCGTGTCGGCATCGCGCAAGCGCTCCTCGGCAATCCTTCGCTCCTCATTTTCGACGAGCCGACGGTGGGGCTGGATCCGGAGGAGCGCATCCACTTCCGCAATCTCTTCTCGCACAGCGCCGAGGAGCAGCTGGTGCTGCTCTCCACCCACATCATTGAAGACGTGCAGTCGGTCTGCGATCAGATCGTCGTGATGGACCACGGCCGTATCCTGTTTGCCGGCACACCGGCGGCACTGATCCGCACTGCGGTGGGGCATGTAGGTGTTTTCTGGGAGAGGGAAGCGGCCCGCGAGCAGGAGCTTGAGATCACGGCACGGGTGAACACCAGCCAGGGTATCCGTTGCCGCGTCGTGGCCGACAAGCTTCCGGCTTACGCTGAGGTGGAAGAACCTTCGCTGGAAGACGCCTATCTTTATTTGCTTGCAAAGGAGGGTGCGCAATGAAAACACTGCGACTCTTCCCACTTGAATGGAACCGGCTTTGGCGCAGCCGCCTGACCTTGCTGATCGCAGCGCTGACAGTGCTGTCGCCGCTGGTGGGACTGCTGCTCTACAAACCGGCCAGCGCCACGACGATGCTTTCGCTCTACCTCGCCAATCCTGCCATTGCCGGCGGCGTCGTGGGGAGCATCCTGTTCGGCGTGCTGACGGTGTTTGAGATGGACCGGGCGGCGCGCCACCGCGTCGATGTGCTGCTGGATGCAGCGGTGTCGCCACTGGTCATGGCGCTGGTGCGCGTGTGGGTGCTGGTGGCGGCGGCGCTGCTCACCCTCGGCCTCACGATGCTGGTGTGGCTGCCGGCGAGCCGCTGGCTGATCGGCGATGTGTTCGACGCTGGCGATTACGTCTGGGCTTATCTGCTGCTGATGGGCCTGGCGCTGCCGCTGGGCATTTTCGCCGCTGCCTCAGCCTATCAATGGACACGCCGGGCCGATCTCTCGCTGGTGCTTTTCGCTGCTTTTGCGGCGCTGAGCCTGACGGTGTGGGCCGACGACTGGCAGCTCTGCTGGCTTAACCCTTGCGTGTGGGCGCTGTCGGACGATTTTTCCAACGTGCGCATTTTCCGTTCCGTGGGCTACATGCGGTTGACCTGGTTGGCCTTACTGGCGGGTGTGTGGACGCTCTCCTGGCTCTGCGTCCGCCAATATGGCAAGGGCCTCATCGGCTCGCTGCTGCGGAGCGTGCGCCGCGTCCACCGGCCGCTTATCGCGCTGCTGCTCCTGGCCTCTGCAGGCACGGCCTATGCCGCCCAGCCTTTCGTCGACCACAGCAACCTCGACGAGACGGCGGCCACCTTCTACGAAATTCCGTATGCCGAAGACGTCGTCTGCACCGGACGTTCGGCAGAAGTCCTGCCGGATGTGCAGGCAGGCACGGTGTCCGGCCAGGCAAGCTATCACTTCGAGAACCACTCCGGCGAAGAGCAGACGGTGGCTTTTGGCGTGACGCCGGGCTACGAGATCACACATGTGCAGGCGAACGGCGCCGATGTGCCGTTTGTGCTGAGCGATTATCAGGAATTCAACGAAGCGAAACTGGAGGTGACCCTTCCCGCTGAAAAAGAGGTGGAGGTGACGATGGAATACGCAGGCTTTCCGCAGGAAAATCGCATGATGGCAACGATGCAGGGCAGCGCAGAGATCAGCCAGGAGTACCTCTGCCTGGAAAATGCGGCGCTCTCGCCACGCCTGATGAACGTGCTTCCGGATGAGTCGATGTATCCGACGACGATCGAGATCACCCTGCCGGCTACGATGACGGTGATCCCTTTCGGCAGCAGCGAGGCAGAGTGTGTCGACGAAGGCGACGGCAGCAAAACCTGGCGCTACGAGAGCAACAGCACCGGCGGCATTCTCTATGCTGGCGACTATATCCGCGAGGATATCGCCGCTGGCGGATTCGATGTGGCCTTCTACTACGGCCGCAAGCATCAGGCTGTGATGGAGGAGGCGGGCGCGGTCGATGCCGTGCGCGCCGTCGTCGATTACTGCACGGAACACTACGGCCGTCTTTCCTTCGGTACTGGCGATTCCCTCAAGCTGATTCAGAGCCGTGTCGCCGGTGGCGGCTATGCCACCGATGGAGCGAGCCTGCTTGACGAGGCCGACTTCACCGCTGACAATCTGGCAAACGCAGAGAAGGGCAGCGGCGCTGGCGAAGTGATGATTCACGAGCTGGTGCATCAGTGGTGGGGGTTGGGCAATATGTTCGATGCCTCCGACCCAACCAGCCCGTGGTCGGCAGAGGGACTGACGGTGTACACGACTTACCGTATTGTTGAGAGTCTTTATGGCCAGGACTACGCCCAGACACACTATGTCGATCAGTGGAAGCAGGCCGTGGACGACTATTATCAGAACTATTACGTGCGCCATCCTGAGGCGCTGGAAGCGCTGCCGCAGGACAAGCAGCTGGAAATCACCAACAATCTGACCTACGTGCGGCAGTATTGCGAAATGCCGCTGAAGATCCTGAAGGCCGAGGAGCTGGTCGGCGGCGAAAAAGCGATGGATCAGATCTTGCACGACTTGTTCAATCGCGAGCCTGACCCAATGGCTCCGTATCTGACCTATGATGAATTTTTGGCTGCCTGTGAATTGACTGAGGAGGCGTTGAATCTTGCGTAAAATTTTTGTCTACGAATGCAAACGGCTGCTTGGCAACAAATTTTTTGTCGGGCTGGTGGCGGTGATCGTGTTTTACGGCTGGCAGGTGCTGAACCGGGTGACGATCCTCGGTGTTTCCCACACCGCGCCGTTTTCGCCGTGGAGTTTTGGCGATTATCTTGGTCGCCTGCTGCCACTGTTGTGGATCGGCGCGCTCTTTTTTCTGACCTTCTTCACCTCCCGGGCAGAGCGGCGGCGGGCGCAGCTCACTGCTGCGACGCCGGTCTCTCCGGCGCGCTATGGCCTGGTGCGCTGTGCAGCAGCGCTGGTGGGCACACTGCTGCTTGCGCTCGTGGTCGTTGGACTGGCGCTCGGCTTTTATGCGCGGCTCTTTCCAGGGTACGAGTGGCGCGTGCTGTTGTGGCCTGCGGTGCTCACGCTGGTGCCGCCTCTCGTTTTCGCAGTGGGCAGCG
>CAUDRX010000027.1 GCA_958451915.1 uncultured Peptococcaceae bacterium | reverse complement strand
CTGGTTCGGTGACCATATCCATGGTATAGCGGTCGTTGCGATTGAACAGATAATCGAACGTCACATCCATCGCCAGGCTGTCGAGATTATCGGAGCGTGAGACATTTCCCACGCGCTGCGTGACCACATACGGCTGATCGCCGTCGTACAGCAGAACGTCCATGACGCTTCACCCCTTACAGATTGTGCATATTGACGATCATCGACATGACCTCTTCACGGGTCGCTCGGTCCTGTGGCCGTTCACCAGTCGTAAAGCCAGCTTCCACGGCTTTTTCCACAGCTTCTGCCATGGCTGCCGATGTGGCTTCTTCCTCCTTCGAGCGCCGCACCAGCCGCTGCAGGAACGCATATTCTTCGCTGGCTGCAAATTCATCCCATTTCACCTGTTCATCATCCTCTCCTGTTCCATCTGTCGTCGATTCTTCCAGCTTCTTCGACAGCGCGAATGTGTATTCTACGACATCCATGCTGTATTTGATGTCCTTATTCGTGCCCACCGACCACTTGAAGTCGTTGATCAGGCAGGCCATGTTCACTGTATAGCCGCTGTCATAAATGATGATGACGCGCATCGGCAGCTTCCGCTTGCGACATTCTTCGAACCACTCCACATAGCTCCATCCATCCGTGGATGCGCCCGGCCGCACTTTAGCGCCCGGGCGGTTTGGAAAATATGAAGTCAATGGAAAAGAGCGCGGCCCCATCGGTCCGATCACCGACAGCTTGCCATTCAACGTGTCAAATTCACCATTATCCTGCGGCTCAGAGATCTCTACCTCTGCCGGCACGGGGATCACTTTCACAGATTCGTTGTTGTTGATGCTGAATATGATGTCCATCTCATCACCTACCTGTTACGCTTCGCACGCAGGATCTGCCTCGAAACGACCTGCCCGACGTAGTTTGCGAAATCGCTGTTGCCGATCACGTTGCCCTGGATCTGCACCGTCACGTTGATGCTGTCGCCGGCGGTCGATGCCGCCTGTCGCTTCGATACATCATGCGGGATGATCTGCGTGCCGGACGGCAGGATCACCGTCTCACCGCGTCCACCTTCGTTGATGGTCGCCATCCCACCAGGGAAATAGCTTGTCCCTGTGGCGTATTTTCTACTGGCGACACTGAACGCCGAAGAGATCTTGCTCCCCAACGTTGTCAGCCAATCAGGCAGCACCAGCCCTGCCAACCAGCTCCAGAATCCCTGAAACTTATCCCACAGATCCTGGACTTTGCCCCACAGGCCCTGCAGTTTGTCAGAAAAGCTGTCGATCCATCCTGGTATCGCGCGTGTCGAGAGCCAATCCCAGAAGCCTGTGAACTTATCCCACACACTCTGGATCCAGCCGAAGATCGTGCTGAAAACAGCACTCCAATCCACACCCAGCGCATTAAGGATGGCGATGATCGCACCGATCGCCGCCGGGATCCAGAACAAAGGACTGGTCATGAAGCTCAGATTGACCATCTGCACCGCCACACGCAGCAGCGTGAACAGCTGCGTCACCTGCGCGATGATGGAAAAGCTTTTGAAGGCGATGAACAGCCCTGTCGCCAGAGGTGCGATCACATTGAAATGATCTGCCACGAACTTCACAGCATTCCCCAGCGCCGTGAACATCGGCACGGCCACCTGCAGCACAGTGCTCAGACCAGTGTCAAAGCTCTCGGCCCAGCGGTCAATGGTGCCATCTGTCTGCCATTTTTCGAAGCGCTCAGCCACTTCCTGGATCTTATTTTTGATCCTGTCCATTGCAGAACCCGTTCGGATGGAGCCGTCTGCTGTCATCCCCATGATGGAAGACAGCGCACTCTTCGTAACACCAGTCACCGTCGACCAGATGCCGCGCAATGATTGCGCCTGCTTTTCCATGCCGCCGGTGTATTTGTCCTGCATGAGCGCGATCAGGGCGTCGTTGAATTTTTCCTGATCAACGATCTGCCCCTGGTTATTGACCACCTGCTGGTCTGCAAACATCTTGTTTGCCTGTTCGGTGATCATCGCTTTCGTGATCCCGAACTCTTTCAGGCGTTCCAATTCCCCGGTCTGAGCATCGATGAGCGCTTCTGTGGCCTGCTGGAAGTCTTTGTTGGTCGCCGCTGCCATGTCTCCGGTCAGTGGCAGCCATTTTTTCGCCGCCATCCCCATGCTCTCAAACATGGCCGCTGCCTGCACCAGCTCACCGCCTTCGAATGGCGTCTTGTTCGCCATATCGATGGCATCGCGCATGATATTGGCAGCCTTCTGGGTGTCTTTCGTCGCCGTTTCCAGCTGCAGCTTATACCCTTCCAGGTTCACCGCTTCTGTGAAGCCGGTCTTTACACCCAGCCCTGCGAGTGTGGCACCCAGCGCACCAACAGTCTTCATCGCACCGCTGGCAAAGCTTGTGAATGAATTCTGCGCACTTTTCCCGAACGCCCTGATACGGCTTTCAAGCCGCCTTACTTGCTTATCGGTTGCCTGCGTCGCTTCATTGAATTTCTTGAAACCAGCTGTAAAACGATCCCGTACAGAGACGATGATAGAGACAGATTTTGTTTTCGCCATTCACTCACCTCCCAGCTTGAGAGAACGCTTTTTGCCTGTCTTCTATCTCTACCTGCATCGATGCAGCATAGAATTCTTTTGAGATAATGCCCAACGCTGCTGTGTATTCCGCTGGTATCCCTTTCTGCAGGTACCAGTGGATCATACTCATCTCACCGTCGGACCTTATAAGTTTTTTAGTTCTGCGATGGATGGCATGCCATTGGTGAAGTAGAAATCGAGGATCTCCTGGCCGACCTTGGTGATCTCATCCAGGTTGTCTTCGAAAACATCTGCCACGATCTCATATTTATCGCCTTCAATGCCATATTCCTTCTGCAGCTCAGGATTGCGGAAGAGATCGCAGGAACGATAGATCAGCTCCTGCATCATCTCCATGGAGTCCGTCGTGTTCGGGTCCGGAAAACGATCGATCAACATCGTGACCTGTCTGAGCGGCAGCTTCTTGACCATGACCTCCCCGCCCAGCAGATCCGAATGCACGGCTTTATATTTGACCTTGTCATCATCCGACTGACGTTTGCGTTCAATGAGCTCTTCCAGTGTTAATCTACTCATGATTTCCTCCTTACGCCGACAATTTATCCAGGAACTTATACGAAGTTGCCTTGAATGGGATCTCTTCTTCGACGGTGGTGTTCGCTTCGAACTGCATGATCGCCAATTCATCAAACACAACGCCATAGATCGCAACACGTTCATACCCATGCTTCTTTGGATCGTTCAGGCGTCCCACCAATGTCACATCCGGGATATCGCCGTTCTGGATGGCCTCTGCATACAGCTCGATGAATCTGGAATCCACCTTCGTCCCAGTGATGGTGCCTTCAATGGTATACCCCAGATAGTTGTAATCCGGTGCCAGTTGTTCCGGGATCGGTACTTCATCCCAGTTCAGCTTGGCTTTTGCTTCAAACTGCTTGACGGTATTGTAATCTACATCGTTCATCCAAAGGCGCCCGAAGGAGCCATTAATTGCTTTCACCATATTTTCGCCTCCTATACCATTTCAATGTGGAAGTCGAGGTCTTCGATGCCATCCAGGATCTTGATATTGCCATGCAGGAACATCTTGCGCTTGAATGTCATCATCTTCGTGGTCACATCGTCCCATTCAGCCGCTTCTGTGCGACCAGCTGCGACCCAGGCCGCGCGCTGCGCTTTCACATCGACGTCTGCTGTGTTGTCATAGTTAGGATCGAGGATCGTTTCCTCTGCCAGCTGCGTGAAATACGCCAGCACTGCTGTGATGAACAGTGCCTGTCTGTCATAGCTGTTCTTATAGGTGCCACGGAATTTCTTGAACGCCACACCGATGTCGTATTTGATCAGATCCATCGCTTCAACGATGGCGATCGAGCGCATATCCTCTGTATCATCGCCTGAAAGTGTCGTCATGGAATTGACGCCACGGCTGATCGCCACGCCGTCATCATCGTTGTACAGGAACAGATGCCCTTTTTCGACTTCTGCATCCATGTCTGCCGGTTCGCTGACGCACTCGATCTCAGGGAACGTGCAGCTGATGACCGTCTGCGTCATCGGCAGCCCTGCCAGCGTCCCGGCGATACGTGCCAAGAGATGCCAGCCTTCCTGGTTCTGTGCGCTCACGGTGTTGAAAGTATCTGTCGTGAAGTTCACGATGTGCTTATCGTCTGGCGCCGTCGCCTTATAGACCACGCCTTTGATGGCTTTGCGCACTGGTTTGGCGTTGTAGGCTTCCACATAAGCTGCCAGCGCGGTATGATGTTCCGCTGTTTTTGTAAGCACGGTGATCCAGTCAAACTTCTGCTGGTTCAACACTGGCACGATGTCATCGGCAAGATCCGCTGAGGTCGCCATCTTGATGACGGTCACCTCTGCCGGGTTGCCCAGGAAAGCCATGCCGATGTCGTTGTAATTGGCTGCTGTGTAGTTGTCTTTCTTCAGGTCATTGATCGTCGTGCATTTGGCGACCTGGCTGCCGCCTTCGGTATCATCAATGACCACCACTGCCAGCTTGCCATTGGCGCTTCTGGCAACGGCTGTCGTCGCCAGCTGCGTGATATATACGTTTGTGCTTGGCATATTGAGTGCCATATGATCACTCCATTTCTAAATTGATCTCCAGTTCTTCCAACGGTTCATTGTTCAAAGGTTCATCCGGATGCATTGGCACAGTGATGCCATTTTCCACGCGATCCTGCAGCAATTCATAGGTGACCTCTGCGATCAGGACGCCATCGCTCTTGATCACGGAAAATTCCAGCTCCTGCGATGGATAGAGGTAGCAGCCACCAATGAGCAACGGACTCTCCAGCAGACGTCTCAGGCTTTCCTGCTTTTCCAGCAGATCGATGTAGCTCTTCCGGCGATCCTTCGAGAAATAGTAGATCACCATCGGGATCTCATCGCGCTGGATCTGCTCATTGTATGCGCCGCTCTCGATAGACCCCACTTCCATCGTCATGCATGGCCGTTCGAAACCTTCTTCGATGTCCACATCTTTGTAGAGCATGGGATATTGTTTTCTGAGGATCTTTGCCAGATCACGGCTCAGCACGGTCGCTGTGATGCGTTCCTCTGCCATCAGAAAAGCCCCCTTTCCAAAAGGTCATCCAGATGTTGAGACAGGTTTTCTTCAAACTGCTTTTCCCAGAGCTTCTCTGAATCTTCCAGGATATGATATCCGGCAACAAAGCTCTTACTGGAACCAACCCGCTGATAGCTGTTGTCGTATTTTTTGTTCGGCTTGCTACCGCTGCGGTCGTAGTCTCTTGTTCTACCGGTCGTCTTGCCACGCGGTTTAATCTTATGGCCATCTTCCACCAGATGCGCATGTGGTGCACTGTTATATACACGCACGCTTAGATCAGTAGGATCGCCCTGGTAATGATAGGGCTTCCCACCCTTCAGACGCGCCATGTACCCATCTTTATTCGAGGCTGGTCTCAGGCGCTTGATGCGCTGTCTGGCGACCCCTGCCGCGATCTTGCGACCTTCACGCCCTTGCGCACGCATCCACTTGTTATTCTCCTTTGGCCAGCGCTGCGTCACCATGTCATACATGTTTTCCGCTGTTTCGGTGAGTTCGCTCATGTCGATATCGATGTCCATCAGCCCACCTCTTCTCTCACATAGACCTGCATCCACGTCTTCTGAAAATCCGGGTCACTCACATAATCGATGTCGAAGTGATGACCCTGGTACTCGATCCAGCAGGCATGGTCGATCGCCGCATGATAGCGCATGGTGATGACGTGGGTGGTGTTCGTGAGGATAGTCTCTGCCGTTCGCCCCTTGAGAAGAGAACCTGTCCGGCTCTCGATGAGCGCCCAATAGGTGCCAACAACCTCTTCTTCCCACACTTCGTTCCCGAGTTCGTCATACTTTCCCTGGATGACCTTCCGCCGCTTCACGGTCACGCGGTGTTTGAGCTGGCCGGTCCGCACTGGTTTCATGGCTCTTCACCCCAATTCTGCAGCTGCTGCATGAGGATGCGCCACATGAACGGCATCTCTGCCACTGTCGTACCGACAGCCACGCTGTCTCGGTTGTTATACCAGTGGTTGATGAGCATGAGCACAAGCAATCGGTACTGAGGCACGTCGTACCTCAGCACCTGCTTGTTATCAATGGCGGCATTGAGATAATTCTCTGCAGCCGGCAGATAAAGTCCCATCAGCTCATCGTCCACATCCTCATCGATGCGGCAATAAGTTTTGATCTCACTCGCTGTCAGCTCCGCCATATCGGATCACCTTCTTCAGCCCTGGCCGCCAGATGTGGTGGCTGGCGTGATGGTCAACTTCACAGCTGCACCGGTATCAACTTTCTGCACGTCGAAGCGTTCGATGACGCGCATCATGGTTGCATTCTTCGTGAAACCCGCTTCGGTAGAGACTGCCATGGTCACACCTTCACGGTCGAAGAAGGCCAGGAATTCTCTCATGTTGACCACATAGAAGACATAGCTGGTTCCGCTCTGAGCAAGTTCTGCATCAGTCACAACCACCACTTCATGACCGCCAAAAGCCTTGCGGGTTGGATCTGCAAGCATCGGCTGAAGAAGTGGATGCCCGTTTCCGTCTTCCAGCTTATCCAGCCAGTCGAAACCGCTCTGATTGGTGAGGATGATCGCCTCTGCCGCAACAGCTGGATCCAGCTCTTTGTTCAACATGGTCTTGATCGCCGTGTAATCAGTGCCGGTCTTTGCAGTAGCACCGCTGAGTGCCGTCAGGATCTTGCTGTTTTCCGTTCGCACTGCTTTGCGTGCGAAACGTCTGCCAATATAATCGGTCAGGTTCACAGTTTCATCGGCAAGCAAGCTGTTAGAGATCGGGATAATGTCGCCATAATCGGCAGCTGTCCACGCCACCTGCGCAAAAGAAATGTCACTCTGCGTGATCTCACTAAGTTCATCAAAGGCGGTCAGTGTATCCGTGGCCGCAACTTCCAGTGGCATACTACCAGATCTGGACCCAACAGGAATGACGTTGCAATAATCTTTGAGTGGGCGCAGTTGGCGCTTCAGCTCCTTGATCTGATCCTGCTGTTCTTCTGGCACCAGATAGCCTCCGCGGCTATCTACCGATTCTACCTGTCCTGTCTCGCCAACCGTGTTCAGCCAGGTCTGCTCTGCAGCCGTCAATGGTCTTCCAAGCAGTCGCTTGTTAAATACAACCGTTTCATTGATAGCCTCTGCTTTCTGTGGCACAGGGGTACCAGTAAAATTATTCTTCTCATCTTTTTCGAGCATTTCAGCAACCTCGATCTGATCCTTCAGATTCTCCACTTCTGCCAGATGGTCATGAGCTTCCTTGACCTTACCGGCATCCATGAGATCTTTCATCTTGTTCTTCAGCGCTTCGAGCTGCTGTTTGAGTTCTACGGATTTTTTCATGTTTTACCTCCCATTAATTAAGTGCAAGTGCGATCTCCAGCTCCATTTTCCGGATGTCTGGGGATGCTTCTTTTGTCTGTGCAATGGCCTTCGGCCAGCGCCGATATGCCAGATCAGTGCTGCATGCCACCGCTTCCACCGGCGGTGTCACGGTCACACCTTTGGCGAACGCTTCTGCAAATTGGTCACCGGTCATCCAGGTCTCAACAGCCATTGCCTCTGCCAGTTCTTCTTTCGACTTATCGCTGTGCCGGCTGTATGTGCTGATAATCCCTTCTTCGATGGTCTCCAACACCTCACAGGATTTCATGAGGTCATCAATGTTTCCGAAGGCGCTGCACATCGGTCGATGGATCATCACATAAGCGTTCGCCGGGATCACGATCTCATCACAGGCCATCAAAATGACCGATGCGATCGACGCTGCCACACCATCCACATGCCCGACCGTCTTCCCATCGTGGCGGTCGATCATGTTGTGAATGGCTGTGCCGGCGAACACATCACCACCGCCAGAGTTGATATAGATATGCAGTTCCTTGCCTCTCAGCTGGTCCAGCTGTTCTCGCACATCTTGCGGCGTGATGTCGCTCTCGAACCATTTCCAGCCATCATCCACGATGTCTCCGTAGATGTATAGGCTGGCACTGTTGTCTGTCACGTTTCTGATTTTCAGATTCTTCACCCTTCATCACCTCCCTCACTGATGCCATACTGCTTGCCGACCTGTCCCAACGGGATATAGTTCCCATTCGCCATGAGAATATCCCCATCAGCGTTGGCCATAAGATCCAGCTTATCGCGCGCCTCGTTCGGCGTCATGATTGCATTGTTCACATTCGATGCCAGGATTTCTGCCTGTGTCTTCAGATCTGCACGCAGGATGGAGGACACATTGGCTTTCACGTGGATGCCACGCGCCAGATCACTGGTGCTAATCAGCTTATGGTCGATCTCTTCTTCATACTGTTTGAGGATCGCCAGCAGCGTATCAACATAAAAGCTCAGGTTCTGTGCTTCGCTCGTTGCATAGCTGGCCTTTTCATAATCATTGATCTGTGACGGTTTCACGCCAAAGACCGATGCGATCTGCAACGCATTGTACTTTTTCAGTTCAAAGAACTGGCTGTCGGACAGCTTGAGATCCAGTGGCACAATCTTTGTGCCTGGCGGTATCGGCATGATGCGTCCGGCATTGACTGCGCCAGTGCCACTTTCTTCCAACTTCCGCTTCAGCTCATCAATCTTCTTTTTATCAAGATCGCCGACATATTCCAGCACCGCCGCTGCCGTCATCCCGTTCTGATACAGGTTATTCAAAAATCCCTGTGCTGCCTTCGCGCCTTCCATGGTGCTGGCGAGCACTTCCTGCACAGAACGACCGACCAGTCCGCTTTCATCTGTGAGAGAAAACTTCACATGCAGCACGTCACTCTCATCGAGCAGAAATAGTTCGCCGGTGCGATCGCTCGTGAACTGATAATAGATCTTTGAGCCATGTCCCAGCATGCTTTCATTGTCCACCAACACCCGCACATTTCGCGGATTGAGTGGCGTCAGCGACAGCAACCTTCCGCTTCTGGCATCGCGCTCGATATAGGCGTAGGCGTTACCATAATGGTTGCGGTTTCGTTCCATGATCTGCTTGAACACCGATGGTGTCAGATGCGGATTTGGCCGCTGTCTGAGCACCGGCACCAGTTCATGGTCGAAAACGCGCCGTGTGCCCTTGTCGGTATCCTGCAGCACATCAAAGTTCAGCTTACCGACCGTCTCATACAGCGTCTTCAGACAAGTCAGATAGGTGACCTCTGAAAGATTATCGCCGCCAGCTGATGTTTTCAGGCCAGTCAGAAATTCATTGATCTGCTTGATCGATACTTCATCGACACCATTGGTATAGCGTCGCTCTAAGCGTTTCATTGCCCATTTATCAAGTAAATTGATCGTCCTCACCCCCTACATCATGCCCATGAAGTCGTCAAAATAATCGTTGACATCTGTCGTGTCTGTGTTCTTGTTCAGCAGCATGATCTTCCAGGCATCGATCACTGCGTCCACGGGGTCGATGCGGTTCTCTTCCCGCTGCTTGTCTATCTTCACTTCGCCGAAGCTGTTCTTCGTCAGCGACGCATTGGCCACTGACCAGCTGAACAGCGCATTGCGCTTGTCATACTCCACCTGCAGCGCTTCAACCGACAAGGCAAAATCTTGTGTCGCTTCGCTGAGGCTTTTCGCCGATTGCGGAACTTCGATGCAGTCAAAACCGAATTCCAGCAGATCGCTGAGGAAGGCGCTGGCGTTGTGAGAATCGTACCCACAGGCCAGGATCTCAATACTATAGTCGACGATCAAGTCTTTCAGATGCTGGATGATGTACTTGTAATCGGTCTTCAATCCAAACATGCCTGATGTCAACGTCAGCAGACCGTCCTTCACCCAGGCTCGATAGGGCGCATCATCGCTCTTTTCATGTTCCAGCAACCGTAGTTCTGGCATAAAGCTGTGCGTGTATACATGGTATTTCTCTCCTTCCAGGGGAAAGATCAGGGCGATCGATGTCAGGTCGCCGCCGCTGGATAAGTCGATGCCCAGATAAGCGCCACGGCCGTGCATCTCTTCCAACGTGCGCGCACTCTCGCAGGCTTTGAACGCGTCCATCTTCACGAAGCTTCCTTCCGCGAACGTTACCCAGACGCCCAGGGATTTCGTCAGGAAATTGACCAGGTCTTCGCCGCCCTTTTCTTTGGCGTCGATGACTTTCTCTGCCATCACGTAGACCTTGTCCATGTTGATGGTGTCATCCTCATTCCACAGCATCAGGGGATTTGATTTCCCCCAGTTGTGGAAATCCCACGGATCGTCGTCTTTGTCCATCTCTGCGATATAGACGAAGAGCGAATCCTTGGTGATCACGCCTTCGAGCACCTTCTTCGCCATCTGATACTGCTTGTAGCATGGTCCGTTCAGGTTGAAGCCTGGTGTGGTGATGGCCAATGTCAGCGCGCTGTCCACATTGATCTGCCCATCCAGCATAAGTTTGTACATCTGGTCGTTGCGATGGGCGTGGTATTCATCCACGATCGCCAGGATCGAACGAAAACCATCGGCGCTTTTGGTATCGCGTCCGACAGATTTGATAACTGTGTCCGTGAGATAAGACTTGATCGTGCGATCATGCTCACGAATACGGTAGATCTGCGCCAGCTCTGGGTCAGATTCGATGAATTTTCGCACCTCATCCCAGACAATATCGGCCTGCGCCTGTTTGGTGGCTGTACAAAATACGCGCCCTTCGTGGTAGCCACTGAAAGACGCCCAGTTATTTGCTTCTGTGCCTGCCAGGAAAGACTTCCCGTTCTGACGGGCCATCTGCACATAGGCTTCGCGGTATCTGAGAAAACCTTTGCGCTTGATCTTCCAGCCGTGCAGGCTGCCGATGATGAAATCCTGAAAACCACGCGTGTGCAGCTTCTTTTGCGCCTTGCCTTCGGCAATCGTCAGTTCGTTGGCAATGTCGATGGCTTTTTCTGCTGCCTCTACATCGAATTTATAAATAAATTCCTTGCTTCTGCTCTTCTTGAGATCATCCAAATGCCGCTTGCAGGCAAGAACTTCCGAACGCCCAACCACCTTCTTGCCTGAGACCACAAGCCTCGCATAAGCAGTCGTCCGATCGGTCATGCTCTCACCTACTTCGCATATTTCAAATATCTATTGATCGGCTGTTCCTCTTCTTTTGTCGGCACGATGAGCTTAAGCCGGTCGGTCGTTGCCAGCCCCAACTTCGACGAGCACTGCATGATCTGCTTGGCGTACTTCTCTTGAGCACTCACCCAGGGCGACACGGTTTCATAATCGCCATACTGATTCGTTCGTGTTTCCGTTACACCATGTTCCTGCACATGCGCAGCGCATTTCGTATACTGCTCCCAGGCATGCGCATACACAGCAAGTATGGTCAGGTCTAAATTGTCCAAAATATCGACTTTTTTGGCCTCTTTTACCACCCTTTTGAACTCTTTTTGGCCATCAAAATCCAGGAAGGCTGGTGGCTTCAGATCATCCCTGCCAAGCTTCAGTTTTGATTCCTGGATTTCCCGTTCAGCACGGGCTTCCTTGCCGATTTTCCCAGTCGATACACAGCTCATTTTTCGTGGTCTTCCGCCAGCCATTTCATCACCTCCTGATAGCTCCAAAGTTGCTCCATGAGTTTCTGGCATTTTCTCCCAAAAATAGAGGGGATGCGGTCATTCAAGGGGACCCCCTCCAGAATTTTCAGGCCCCCTGCCCCGCCGCCAGATCATCATTTTTTGTTCCGATAAGATCTCGTGCAAGCGTTCCTGCGTCCCGGCCTTGTCCTTTCTGTACAGCTTGTGGATCAACGCGTGTGTGCGTCCGCTGCATAGAAAGAGATTGTCTTCCGAGAGCCGCTTCGACCAGTCATCTTCCAGCGCCACGATGTGATGCACGCAGAGGTCATCGGTCACGATGCGCCGTTCTTCATGCAGCGCCCAGAGATCCACGCCTCCTTGCACCTGTCGGATGTGCGCCGCCATGTGCACCCACTCTGGCGAATGGTAGAAAGCCGCTGCGCGTTTGTCCCGCCGGAAGCGGTCATATTCCCGATGCCGGCGCTCACCCTTCTCTGCGCAACGCTGGCAGCATGGCTGATCTGCGTCGATCACCGCCGACCGACAACGCGAACAGATCTTCTTCATCTTCATCGTCATCCACTCCTAACGACAAAGAACGGGCACACCAGTCTCCTCGGTATGTCCGCTCTCTGCCGGAGGGTTAAATTGTCTAATATCAATATAGCACCCTTATCTATAAATTTCGTTCGCGTTTTTTCCGCGTTACACCAAACCATACGCGCGCACGATGTACTTATGCAGCGCCTGCCCGCGGATCTTGTATGCTGTCGTGCGTTCTACACATAACGCCTCGCACAGGCTGTCCGCTGCATTGCGCCGACGGTTGATGTAGAAATAGTCCAGCGCCAGCCGTTCTTCACGCTCCAGCCCTTCCAAGCCATTTTCGATCAGCTTCAGCCTCTTCTCATTACGCGCAAGGATTTCTTCCAGCTCCAGCTTCAGCACCAGGCGGTTGATGCTCTCATCGCCAGTCACCTTTGCCGAATGTGTCCCCGCTTCCACAGGAATCGCTTTCACACCGCGAAGCTCGTCTTCCAATAGCGCGATCTGCTGACGGTTATTCGCCACCGCTGTGCGAATGCTCTCATACTTTCTGAGATCGTCCTCAGCCACCTGCTTCCAGTTCACCATCTACACTATCCTCCTTCCGCATCACAATCTCACCGCCGCATGCCGCATATCCTGCAAGATCCACATAGTTGTCCAGCTTCACTTGACCGGTGGTGCATCGTGCGATCTTCAACAGCGCCATCATCATGGCCACATCTTCCGCTTCGATTGCAACCTCTGTCAGCTGCAGCTTTTCTTCCAGGTACAGCCCCCAGAACGCTGCGATCAGCGCGAAGTTGTTCTCCGGCGATCCGTACTGCGCTTGGCGGTCGCTGCACACACACTCGCGTGCCAGTTCCAGTACACGTGCTCTTGTTGCTGCCACTTTCTCACCCCCATTCGTCTGTTTGTCTTTGTACCAGTAGCACGGCATGGAGCCGCGCGTGGTTTCACAGCCGCAAAGCTTGCACCAATTTGTCCCATAATGTACACAGGTGTTACAGCACTTCATTCCCATGGCCATCGCCCCGCTTTCCTGCGTTGCGATTCTGCCGCTGCCATCGCCTCGTGCACCGTTTTGGAATCCCGCGCTTCTAGCCGCAGCCACTGCAACGCATCCTCTTCGCGCCCTGCTTCTCGCTCTTTCAACTTGAACACGTTCAGTTTCCACAACTGTGCCAAACTCATGCCCAGATGTGTAGAAAGTAACATCACATAGTGCAACACGTCTGCAAGCTCAAAAGCCACATCCGTCACCGCTGCGCGCTCGCCTTCAAACTCTTCTTTGCGCACCAGCTGTGCCACCTCACCAGCTTCACTCGCCAGCCCCAGCGCCGCCTCTTCTCTGGCGCGCCGGAATGCATAATGCCGGTCCATCACAAAATCTCTGTATCCTTCTTCGTTCATCTTTGCCTCCTAAAATGGCATCCTCTGCGGCTCTGCCCATCGTGTCCTAGAAGGGCAGATCTTCATCACTGAAATTTACCTCGGTGCCAAAATCGCCGAACGACCGCTGCGCTCCTGGCGATGTGAAGTCATTCTGCCGTTGTGTATAGTCATTCACCGGCGCACTGTCGCCACCCGGTGCCGCTTCTTCTGGCGCATCGTCCTGACGCTTGTTCCCCATGAACTCGATACGCCCAGCGACCACATGGATGTCCCAGCGCCGCTTTCCATCCTTGTCATAAGTCGACACCTGGATACGACCTTCTACGGCCAGCATTCCACCCTTGCGCATATACTGAGCCAGATTTTCCGCCGTCTTTCCCCAGGCCGTGCATGGAACAAAATCCGCATCACCCTCTGCCGACGGTCTGCTCACCGCTAGATTGAAGCGGCACACCGGCGTACCAGATGGCGTATAGCGCAGCTCTGGGTCCTTGGTCAAACGACCTGTCAATAGCACTTTATTCATCCTGCACCCCCAATACACACAAAGGCTTCACCATCAATGGTTCATACATTTCTCCCAGCATCGGTGGCAGGCTCATGAACACCTCGCTGTTCCTTGGCGCCAGGCAGAGGAAGAACGTGCCGCACAACAGGCCCCACACATTGCCGCTGGGATGGCACACGATACGGTTTGGTGGCAGATTCATCAGCAGTGCCTCTTCATTGCACACCACAGCCACGTCATTGTCCCACGGCCGCACAAGCTCGATCTTCCCATCCACGATCTTCTGCATCGCTTTGAGCGTATTTGGTATCTGCATCCACTCGGGTGCTTCTCCCGGTCGAACGACCAAAATATCTATCATCTCTCATTCCTCCTTGTAATCTCTCAGATAGTTCCTGCCATACCGTCGGCGGAAATCCCACACGCCCGCTTCCGGATGGGCACGCAGCCACATCAGTTCGCCGATGGCATGCAGGAGCTGGGCGGTCTCGCCGGATCCGTGGGCGCTGGTCTTTCCCTCCCGATGGCACCTGGCGCAGAGGAAGACGGTCAGCCCGTCTTCGTCCGACTTCCTGCGATCGGCAGCACCGAAGATGTGGTGCAGCTCCACGCGCTCCCGACTGCCACAGATAAAGCAGGCGCGGTCTTCGAATCGGATCATGCTTCCACCACCTCGATGTCAATGCCGATGCAGTTCGCATGAACGGTGGTGACGAAGTGCCCCGTGTCCACCAGATAATAGCTCGGATAGGCGGCGACGACTTTTCCTGTAAAAGGCTCATCACCGTTCTTCCGCTGCACCTTCTCACGGAATCGGTAGCGTTTGCCGATGTACAATTTCTGCCGGGGTGCCGGCAATGGTTTGCGCTCGATCATTCCATCCTCCTTAATTCCAGGTAGATGTTCCACCCGGAGATCTCGTTATACGTCGACTGGCAGCTCACCATGCGCCAGCCGGGGTATCTCTTTTCCCAGAAGCGCTGGTCATCATCATGCACACTGGCCGTTTCTGCCAGACGCCTTCTGCTCCATTTGCGGTCAGCCACGGTTTGGGTGGGCTTGGCCAGGTTCTGGCTGCTGCGCCAGCGCTTGCGGCCCTGGGGATCCTTGCTGAGATAATTCACCAGCGCATTCACCCCGCCGTCATCATCCATCTGCAAACGGTCGGCATTACAGAAGCCGATCTTCTCGCCCACCTTCTGCCCCTTCCGCTTCGGCTTGCGCCAGAGCCCTTCCACGGTGTCTCGGTCCACACCGCTCATGATGATGTGATGGTGCACGCGCTTCGGTTTTTCTCCCTGACAGACGCCTTCTGTGATGATGATGTACTTGAGGGCCGGCAGCTTTTCTTTCTTGCACCAGTATTGGATGCGCCGGATGAAGTTGGTCACTTCCTTCTCGGCCTCTTCCATGGTCTGCGGCAGGAACTCCCTACGATAGGTGCAGGTCACATGCAGATCGCCGGTCTTGAAGTTTGTCTTCACCAGCTGCCTGAGATAGCGCTTGGCATTCTTGTCATTCAGGTTCTTCTGAGCCGGTGCGGTGACCTTCTCCCGCTTCTGGCTTTTCTTCTTGCGCAGGTGCTTGTCACTCAGCTGGTAGATATCCACCTCCAGATGATCTTTGCCACAGTGGATCTTTTTCTCTCTCACGAATGTGCCCATGCTCTGTCTCCTCGAATTGTTAATACCAATTACAAGCCCGAGAAGCGCAACAGACTGCGCTTCTCTTGACTTTCGCACCAGGCACATTTATAATGATCATAGGTTATATATTGTGCCGTGAGATGATCGCGTTCCCAGCGCTATCATCTCTTTTTTTGTGCGCTTTTTTCATTTCAACGACCCTTTGATCTTCACCAGCTTGCCGACCCACTTGCCAGCCTCTTCCGCTGTCATGCCGCCCCACGCTGGTTCGCCGAACGCGTCGGTCTGCACCTTGCAGATCAGGGCTGGTCCGTTGATGTTCTTCCCGCAAACGGCCGTCGCCAGTCTGTTGCGTCGTTTCTTGCCTCTGACACGCAGCATGGTCTCTGGTGGCTCCAGCAGTCTGCTCTCTGCGTCTACAGCGTCAGGCATCAGCTTCTCCAGCACACCCGGCGCATCCTTCGCCATCTTCACGGTCCCGTCTTCCGGGATGTAGATCATCACACGCGCCCAGTCCATCCACTTCGGTCTCTTCGACCATCTGCCTTTGATCTCTTTCATGTCTGCCTATCCTTTCTACATAGTCGATGCGGTTGAACCGCACCAGCCTGGTATTGCCGCCGTCTTCCAGCAGCACGATGTCGCTGTCGTGCACGCGCTTGAGCGTGCCTTCGCGGCACTCGCCCCGGTTGTCGATCAGCCTGAGCCGCTCCCCTTCGACGATGACCGCCTCCAGGTGCCGCCCTTCGCCATCCATCACCACGAGCATCCGCTTCATCTGGATCTGCATGCGCGTTTCCTCTGCTTGCGGTCGCCCGCCAGGAAGATCTCCCAGAGGATCCCCGTCGTCGCCAGTGCGATCACCGCGACCTCTGCCAGCAAGGGGCTGTCTGCGAAGAAGCCGATCACTTCCATCACGATCTCCACCATCATGGCATTGCGGAACACCCTGTCTCTGTACATCATCTTCCAAACACCTCCCCCAAACTGATGCCTTTCTTTTTCAGCGCCTGGAATATCCCACAGACCGCGTATTCATCCATCTCCTGGATAATGCCCGCTGCCAGGATGCCGCACAAGAGTTCTTCGTCCTCGCCGCGCACATAATGCGCGATCGCCGCTTCCTCATCCTGCCGGTTCAGCTCGACCAGGAATCGCAGGATCACATACAGCTCTCTGTAAGAGAAACTCACCATCTGCATGCCCAGCAGGTCCTTCTTCAGATACGCCGCCTCGTCCTGCAGCTCTTCGAGCGGTTGATCCTTTGCCGCGCCCTTCTCTTCGGTCAAGGTCAGGAGCACGTCTGCTTCCGTTTTCAGCGCGCTTGGGCGCTTGATCTTTCGTTTATCCATTGTTATTCCTCCACTTCCGCCAGCAGCCATGCCTTCGAGGCCTGCTGGCATTCCTTGCACTTGCGGCTGCAGCCTTCGCCGATATGACGCTTGCCGCCCATACGCAGCTTGTAGATCGCACAATCGCCCATCATCGTCGGAAAGATGCGGTCGATGAATTTCTCAAAGTTCGTCATAGCGCTTCACCGTCCAACGTTTCCGGCAGCGTGATCCCAGTGTATTCCGTGAACTTCACCGGTGAGATGTAATACGACCACCGTCGCTCACGCTTCACCGCATAACCGAACGGAAAGACATTCTTCTGCAATCCGATGCGAATGAACTGCTGCGTCACACCCATCAACGCCGCCGCATCAACAACGCTCAATCGATTCGGGCTCTTCATCCTGCCCACCTCCTTCCGCTCTCAATACTTCCCACAAAAGGTCCAGGATCTCATCATTCGTCATCCGCTTCACCCCCCATCCGGCGGCAGGAACAGATCCGCCACCTCCATCTCCATTGCATCCGCGATCTTCTGCAGCGTGTTCGTCATCGGGCTCTGACTGCCGTTCAGATACTGCAAGAACACCCGATAAGGAACCCCCGCCTTCTCAGCGACCGCGATATGCGTCATTTCCGCGCATCCCGCCAGATTATCCGGCAGATAGGCCAGCGCCGCGTCCCGGTACCAGGCTGTTTCCACGTCCGGCACCAGGAACATCTCAGCAATGCTCTTGCCCCGGCTCCACGCCACCTTTTCCAGCGTACCCAGACGACAAGGCGCACCGTGGAGCATACGATAGATCGTGTTCTTACCTGCCCCACTGTCACGCGCCAGCTGCGCCACGCCGCCAGCCTCATCGACCAGACACCTCAGCTGCACCAGCAGATTGTCCACATTCGAGAGCTGCGCCATATCATCACCACCTTTCATCGATCACAGCTGCAGCTGCCGGTCGTCATACACGACCTTCTTTGTCGACAGCTGCTCACCCATCTCTTCCAGACGCTCCACACGCGCCTTCTGTTCCAGGTTCGCCATGTAGTTATCCGGCACCTCCGGCGGCACCGGCAGATAGTAGACCGTCGGCAGCTCAAGCCCGTTTTCTTCGCACAGTGCCGCCATCTCGCGCCGATGGCTGATCATCTGGTTACGCACCAGGTTCATGTTCACCCCATCCGGCCAGAACGGATCCTGGCAGCCATGCTCATTGATGAACTGCCACCTCGCATGCGCATCCAACAGACGGCTACTCGCCACCGCCAGCGCCGCTTCAGGCGTTCTCTTTTTCATGTGATCACCACCCTTCCTTTACCCATCGTCTTTGACGCGGTATCATAGAATCATGTAGTTATTTACGTCGAAAGGAGATTATTCCATGTCATGCGAAACCATCATTGAACTCATTCTTGCAGCCGTGACAGCCTTCGCCGCGATTGCATCAACCTT
>CAUDRX010000026.1 GCA_958451915.1 uncultured Peptococcaceae bacterium | reverse complement strand
GACAAAGGCGTATCTGGATGAGCATGGACAGTTGCTCATTAAAGAGCAGGCATTGCGGGTGCTTGCAGGATTATAAAAAACGAACACTGTATACCCGATGTATACAGTGTTTTTTTAGGAGGCGCACATGAACGAAAGACAAGCTAAGATCCTGGATATCCTGGATGAGAATTATGGCAGTATTGGCTCCGGTTTGAACTTTAATAATCCTTTCGAGCTTCTTGTCGCGACAATCTTGTCTGCACAATCAACGGATGTGCGCGTGAACATGGTCACGCCAGGGTTGTTCCAAAAATATCCGACTGCTTTTGAGATGAGCAGGGTAAGTGAAGAAGAACTGGCTAAAGAGATTAATTCTATTGGCCTCTATCGCAACAAGAGTAAGAGCATCATTAAGGCTTCAAAGATGCTTGTCGAAAAGTATGACGGTCAGGTGCCGGCTGATCGGGAACGTTTACAGGAATTGCCAGGGGTTGGACGAAAGACAGCGAACGTGGTCCTCTGTAATGCTTTTCATATTCCGGCTTTTGCTGTAGATACACATGTGTTCCGCGTTTCACAGCGTTTGGGTTTTGCCTCGCATAAGACAGTAGAAGGCGTGGAAAAACAACTTGAAGCGGTCATCCCAAGCGAGTTGTGGTGCGAGGCACATCATCTGTTCATTTGGCATGGAAGAAAAGTGTGCAAAGCGCAGCGTCCAATGTGTGGTTCGTGCTGTGTGCGTGATCTTTGCCAAACGACATGTGAAAATGATAATTCTAAATGATTAAAAAAATCGAAATATTTCTCGGTTTTGGCTATACATATTTCCTGGGACATGCTACAATTGCAATGATGTAGTATAGGAGGTGGCGTATGGAACGGCAGATCTTGTTTACCTTGCTGCATGATGCCTGGGGCGAAGGCAGCAATGAGAGCCTGCGTTTGGCGCTGATGCGCGTATCAGCTGAAGCGCTTCGTGCGGCAGATCTGAAGAATCTGTGTGAAATAACACCAGAGATCCCGAAGAAAAAATGGCAGGATTGGTGCGACTATTATTCTGCGGATCGTGTGGTATTGCGGGAGCGTTTGCTCGCGGATCAGGACATCCATGTCATGTTATACACAGATGATGATTATCCGGCAAGGCTGCGTGATATCGATAAGCCACCAAGCATCCTCTACATCAAAGGCCATTTCCAATTGCAACGATTGAACATTGGGATGGTTGGCAGTCGCCGCGCGACACCATATGGGAAAAACGTTGCTTTTACCTTGGCGAAGGCGTTGTCAAATGAATCAGTATGTGTGATCAGTGGGCTGGCAAAAGGCATTGATGTGAACGCACATAAAGGTGCGATGGAAGGAGCGGGTGGTACGATCGCCGTCTTAGGCTGCGGGATCGATAGGATCTATCCGAGAGAAAATGCCAAGGTTTATGGCGAGATCCTTTCTCTGTCAAATGGTGCGATCATTTCTGAGTGGCCGCTCGGCGCCCCTGCGACAGCATGGCATTTCCCTGCTCGAAATCGTATCATTGCAGGGCTCAGTGACGGCGTAGTGGTGGTCGAAGCCGCGAAAAAGAGCGGGTCACTCATCAGTGCGAACTACGCGCTGGAATACGGCAAAGAAGTTTTTGCCGTACCCGGTTTGATCACTAGTACGGAATCTGTAGGCTGTCACCGCCTGATCAAAGATGGTGCAAAGCTTGTTACGCAGGCGCGGGATGTGCTTGAAGAGTTTGGACAGATGACTCTATTTAAAGAAGCGTCAGAGATTCCTGCGAAAAAGCAGCAGTTCTCACCAGATGTGCAAAAAGTTTTTGATGCCTTGAACGCTGTTCCACAGAGTGTGGAAGATCTCTGTGGGATCACGGGATTGCCTGTTTCAATCGTTAATGGTATCTTATTGGAATTAGAACTGGAAGAGCTTGTTTTCCAGGATTATGGCAGACGATATGCCAAACTATAATTTTAAATCAATAGAGGTATTGTTTCATGACACATACGTTGGTCATTGTCGAATCTCCGGCAAAGGCGAAAACAATCAAACGATATTTAGGGAAAAACTATTCGGTTACAGCATCAATGGGCCATGTGCGCGATCTGCCAAAAAGTCAGTTTGGTATCGATGTGGAGCATGATTTTGCTGTTAAGTATATCAACATCCGTGGCAAAGGACCGTTGATCAAAGAATTAAAAAAAGAAGCAAAAAAAGCAGATCGTGTTCTTCTCGCAAGTGACCCTGACCGCGAAGGTGAAGCGATCGCATGGCATCTGCAATATATTCTGGACCTTGATCCTGAAAGCAAATGTCGCGTTTCTTTTAATGAGATCACTAAAGATGCTGTAAAAAATGCGATCAAAGAACCACGTGCCATTGATATGGACCGTGTTGATGCGCAGCAGGCTCGTCGGGTCCTGGACCGTATCGTTGGTTATCAGCTGAGTCCTCTTTTGTGGCGCAAAGTTAAGAAAGGGCTCAGCGCAGGGCGCGTACAATCCGTGGCCTTGCGTCTTATCTGTGAACGTGAGCGTGAGATCGAAGATTTTGTCCCGGAGGAATACTGGTCCCTGGAAGTGACCTTGAAAAATCAGGAGCGTCGGACGCTTGTGGCAAAGCTTACGAAAAAAGACAAAAAGAAGCTTCCAGTGATCGCGTCCAAAGAAGACATGGATGGGATCCTTTCAGAACTCAAAGATGCGATTTATCAAGTTTCCTCTGTAAAAGTTTCACCTAAAAAGCGTAATGCGCCACGGCCATTTACGACCAGTGTGATGCAGCAGGAAGCCAATAAAAAGCTTAATTTTACTGCCAGAAAAACGATGCGTATTGCACAGAGTCTTTATGAAGGGGTCCAGCTGGGACGGTCAGGCAGCATCGGTCTGATCACCTATATGCGTACCGACTCGACACGTGTTTCTGATCAGGCAAAAGCCCAGGCTGCAGCATATATCTCTGATCACTATGGAGAGAGATTTCTTTCTGGCGGGAAAGCACCTGCTCGCAAGGCGGGAAACCAGAATGTGCAGGATGCACATGAGGCTATCCGTCCAACATATATTGAACGTGATCCAGAGAGCGTGAAGGGATATCTGTCAAATGATGAGTATAAACTCTATAAATTGATCTGGTCACGCTTTATCGCAAGTCAGATGTCAGCAGCTGCTTTTGAGGTAACAACAGCAGAGATTGATGCTAAGAACTATACGTTCACAGCTTCGAGTACCCTGAATGTTTTTCCAGGTTATCAGATCGTCTATGATGATGCACAGGATGCTTCCAGGAAAGAGAAAGAACTGCCTCGGTTGGTCACTGAAGAGATCCTTTCGCATGTGAAGGATGATCCTCAGCAGCATTTTACTCAACCGCCAGCTCGCTATACAGAAGCCTCTTTGGTAAAAACGCTGGAAGAAAAAGGGATTGGACGCCCAAGCACTTATGCGTCTATCATTGAGACGATCACAGCAAGGAATTATGTTTACAGAGAGAAGAAGAGCTTCTATACAACAGAGATCGGCGAATTGGTCAATGAACTTTTAGTGCAGAACTTCGGTGACATTATCAATGTGAACTTTACTGCTCAGCTTGAACATGATCTGGATTTGATCGAGGATGGTGAGCGCGAGTGGAAGGATGTCATCCGGCAGTTTTATGGGATTTTTCATGAAGAACTGGAAGTCGCCGAAGAAAAGATCGGAGATGTTAAGATCGAAGATGAGATCACCGACATTATCTGCGAAAAATGCGGGCGGCCATTTGCGATCAAAATGGGGCGATATGGTAAATTCCTTGCCTGCACAGGATTCCCTGAATGTCGCAACACTCGCCCGTTAAACGAAGAAATCGGTGTTGCTTGTCCAAAATGTGGGAAGGGACAGGTTGTAAAAAAACGCTCAAAGAAGGGACGCGTGTTTTATGGCTGTGATCAATACCCGGAATGTGATTTTGTGACCTGGGAAAAACCGACTGGTGAAGTTTGTCCTCTGTGCGGCGAAGGCTATCTCGTGGAGCATATTACGAAACGCGGGGCCAGCAAAGTATGTTCAAATAAAAACTGTAAGTACAAAGAAGAAATCGATGGTGATAATAATGAGTGAGCAGCCCATCATAGTGATCGGCGCCGGCTTAGCAGGTTCTGAAGCGGCTTGGCAGATCGCCGAACAGGGAAACCGTGTGACTCTTTATGAGATGCGGCCGGAAGTGCAGACTGCTGTGCATCGGACTGAGGGATTCGCTGAACTGGTTTGCAGCAATTCTTTGCGTGCGGATCAGGTAGAAAGCGGTCCTGGATTGTTAAAAGAAGAACTCCGACGTATGGGCTCGTTGATCATGGAAGCGGCTGACGCCACACGCGTACCGGCAGGTGGCGCACAAGCCGTGAACCGTGATCTGTTCTCTGCGTATATCACAGAAAAGATCACGCGGCATCCAAATATCGAAGTGGTCCGCCAGGAAGTGACTGAACTGCCGGAGAACCGGCTTGTTGTGTGTGCGTCCGGCCCACTGACATCTGACAGATTATTTGATAGCATTAAGCGACTGACCGGAGCAGACACTTTATACTTTTATGATGCCGCAGCTCCGATCATTACTTCAGAGAGTGTAGATATGTCCAAAGCCTTCTGGCAATCCCGGTATGATAAGGGTGATGGTGCAGATTATCTGAACTGTCCGCTGACGGCAGAGGAATATCAGGCATTCTATGAAACGTTGATGGCGGCTGAATGGACACCGACGAAAGACTTTGAAAAAGAAGTTTTTTTTGAAGGCTGTATGCCCATTGAAGTGATGGCAAAGCGGGGCTATCAGACCCTTTTGTATGGGCCGATGAAGCCGGTTGGGATCCTGGATCCTCGTACTGGGAAAACACCGTTTGCTGTCGTACAGTTGCGTCGGGAAGATATCGAAGGAAACCTTCTGAATATTGTTGGTTTCCAGACGCGTACAAAATGGGGAGACCAACAAAAGGTGATTCGTATGATTCCTGCGCTGGCAGACGCAGAGATCGTGCGTTATGGTGTGATGCATCGTAATACGTTTCTCAACGGTCCATTGGTCCTGCGAGAAACAGGCCAGATGAAAACGGATGATAAGATCTTTTTTGCAGGTCAGATGACAGGGGTGGAAGGCTATATCGAATCAACAGCCAGTGGCCTTGTGGCGGGGCTTAATGCAGCTCGTCTGCAACGAGGACTCTCTGCCCTGAGCTGGCCGGCAACGACAGCGATCGGTGCATTGATGCGCCATGTTGGTCAGTCCCCGACATCAAATTTTCAGCCAATGAACATCAACTTTGGACTTTTGCCTTCACCAGAGAAAAAAATCCGTTCAAAGAAAGAGCGTCAGGCATTTTATGCACAACGGGCGCTTGCTGATCTGGAGGAATGGAAGGCGATACATCATGTTTGAAGATGTTTTTGCAGACTACCTAAGATATCTTCGTTATGAGCGGAATCTGAGCGAGAACACGATCAACGCGTATCAGCGAGATATCCGCGCATTTATAGAGTGGCTTCAGACAGAAGGCGTTGACGTATTTGATGTCGATATTGTGGTCGCAAGAACATATTTGTTCCAGCTAAATAAGGAAAAGCTATCTAAAAACTCCGTATCAAGAAAAGTTTCCAGTATCAAGTCGCTATACGGTTATTTATTGGAAACGGGTCAGATCGATCAAAATCCTTTTCAGACTATCCATGCACCAAAAAAAGATAAAATGCTTCCAAAGGTGATCAATGAAATTGATATGGAACAGTTTTTTGACAAGATCTACGAAAAACATGATCCTCTTTCCCAGCGGGATCAAGTGCTTTTTGAACTGCTCTATGGTTCTGGGCTTCGTGTGAGTGAAGCGGTTGCGCTTGATGTGGCAGATGTGACCCAGGGCGGAGTGATCCGGATTTTAGGAAAGGGCCGCAAAGAGCGTATTGTGCCGATCAGCGAAAAGACCATTGAGGTTTTGCAGTGCTATCTCGCGGAATCAGGCGGGAGAGCAGCAATTTTAGCAGATCGGCGCTCAGAGGAGTGTGATGAAGCAGCGCTCCTTTTGAATCATTTGGGGACCAGATTGACACGGCGCGGTGTAATATATATCATTGATAAATACGTTGAACAGGGCGCCGTCCATTATCATGTGTCTCCGCATGCTTTTCGACATAGCTTTGCGACACATTTGCTGGATCATGGTGCTGATCTGAAATTGATCCAGGAGCTTTTAGGGCATAGCAGTCTCTCAACGACACAGATTTATACAAAGGTATCTGCAAAGCGGCTGCGTGAACTTTATAATGCAGGACATCCTCATGCGTAAGGAGCGTGAATAATGACTAATTTTCATTCTACGACGATCGTGGCAGTCCAGACTGATGCTGGCATCGCGATGGCAGGTGATGGTCAGGTGACCATGGGCGAGACAACGATCATGAAAGGAACGGCACGGAAAGTCCGGCGGCTATATAATGATCAGGTGATTGCCGGTTTTGCTGGGTCAGTGGCAGATGCGTTCATCTTATTTGACAAATTTGAACATCATCTTGAACAATGCCATGGGCAGTTATCCAGAGCGGCAGTTGAACTGGCAAAAGAGTGGCGGAGTGAGAAAGTTGCACGAAATCTTGAAGCATTGCTGCTTTTGGCCGACGCCCACGATCTTCTCTTAGTCAGTGGGAACGGCGAAGTCATCGCACCAGATCAGGGGATTGCAGCCATTGGTTCAGGTGGAAATTATGCCTTGGCAGCTGCCCGTGCATTAAAAGAAAATACTCAGCTCTCAGCTGCCGAGATCGCTCGAAAATCACTGGAGATCGCTGCGAGCATCTGTGTGTATACAAACGATAATATCATTGTAGAAGAGATCCAAGGAGCCGATCGTCATGAGTGAATCAATAACATCGATCCAGATCCCGAATATGCGCCCCGAAGAGATCGTGTCACATCTGGATAAATACATCATCGGACAGGATGAGGCGAAAAAAAGCATTGCTATCGCGATCCGTAACCGATATCGTCGCAGCAGACTGCCAAAAGAAATCCAGGAGGAAATCTCTCCGAGTAATATCATCATGATG
Source organism: uncultured Peptococcaceae bacterium (assembly GCA_958451915.1). Lineage (GTDB taxonomy): Bacteria > Bacillota > Peptococcia > Peptococcales > Peptococcaceae > UMGS1590. The sequence continues at coordinate 11,438 of CAUDRX010000026.1, read as the reverse complement.
GGGCCAACAGGTGTTGGCAAGACGGAGATCGTTCGACGGGTCAGTAAGATTCTGGGAACGCCGTTTGTGAAAGTAGAGGCAACCAAGTTTACCGAGGTTGGCTACGTTGGTCGTGATGTTGAGTCTATGATCCGTGATCTGGTGGAAGCTTCTATTCGTTTAGTTCGGGAAGAGAAGATCAAGAGTGTTCAGGAAGAGGCTCAGAAAATGGCCACAGAACGATTGATAGACATTTTAGTCCCCTCCAAACGGAAGAAGCAGCATTCGAATAATCCTTTTGAGATGCTCTTCGGCGGTAATCAAAATTCGCAGGAGAGTGCAGAGGATCTTGAAGAAGAAAAACATCGCAATGAGCAAAAGATCATTTTTAAAGAAAAGCTCCGCCGTCATGAGTTTGATGATCAGGTCATCGACATCGAAGTCGAAGAGAAGCGATTATCTAATGATATGATGGCTGCAACTGGCATGGATCAGGTCATGGATAATATGAATGACATGATGAAAGATATCATGCCGGTAAAAAAGAAAAAACGTCGCGTCACAGTAACGGAAGCGAGGGACATCCTGGCGGAAGAAGAGGCCGAAAAACTCATTGATGAAGATCTTGTCAATCAGGAAGCGATCGAGCTTGCCGAAAATCACGGCATCGTTTTTATCGATGAGATCGACAAGATTGCAGAGACGGGAATGGCCGGTCAAGGAGCAGGTGTATCCAGAGAAGGGGTACAGCGTGATATCCTGCCGATTGTGGAAGGATCGGTCGTGAAGACAAAATATGGTTTGATCAAGACTGATCATATCCTCTTCATTGCTGCGGGCGCTTTCCATGTCAGTAAACCTGAGGATCTGATCCCGGAATTACAGGGGCGGTTCCCATACAAGGTGCAGCTGCACTCACTGACAAAAGATGATTTCGTACGTATCTTGACAGAGACAGCACATTCTCTGCCAGATAAATATAAAGCTTTGTTGGCCGTTGATCATACAAATCTAACGTTCACACAAGATGGACTGGAGGCGATCGCTGAATATGCGTACGAAATGAATGAAAATGAAGAAGACCTTGGTGCAAGACGGTTGGTCTCCGTTATGGAAGAAACGTTGTTAGATACGTTATTCCTGGCTGGCGGGGAAGAAAAGGATGTCGTTATTGACGGATCCTATGTAAAAAATGTATGCAAGTGTAACTTTGCAGAAAACGCTCTCGATAAATACATTTTATAAGGAGGAAGTATAATGAGCGCAACATTGTTAGAAAAAACCAGATTATTGAATCGTGCCCTTCAAAGTGGTTCACCTGAAGATGAATCCCTTATCAACTTTAATGAGATCGCTGAGATCTTATCAAACACGATTGACAGCAACGTTTATATCCTTGGTGAAAACGGTGAGCTCATGGGTCATCACTTCCTCAAAGGGTTTAACTGCGATGTTATGGAAAAATTCGTATATAAAGATGGTAAAATGCCAGAAAGCTACAACGAAGGGCTGATCGCGACTGATGAGACCATCTCTAACATTCCGAACACCAATGGTCTGTGCATATTCCAGGGAGAAAAATGCGTTTTTGGTGATAAAAAGACCACCGTTGTACCGATCTTTGCAGGTAACAAACGCCAGGGAAGCCTTATGCTGGGCAAGTTTAATATCGATTTCACAGATGACGACCTGATCCTGGCGGAATATGGTGCGACTTTTGTTGGTATTGAGATGCTTCGTCTCAAAAATAAGGTGGAAGCTGAAGAAAACCGTGAACGCATCGCTGTTCAGATTGCTTTGGATACTTTGAGTTATTCGGAGATGGAAGCAATTGAACACATTTTCTCTGAACTGGATGGTGACGAAGGCATCCTTGTTGCTTCAAAGATTGCGGACCGGGTCGGTATCACGCGTTCTGTGATCGTTAACGCATTGAGAAAGTTTGAATCGGCAGGTGTGATCGAATCAAAATCACTTGGTATGAAAGGAACCTATATCCGCTTGCTCAATAAATACCTCTTGGATGGCATTAAGAGCCGCACAAAATCTAAAAGAATCTAGACTTTACGCTACTAAAAGCCGATGATATAATACTCTTTATGAAATCCAACCATGGAGGGTGAAAAGATGTATTGTAGCAATTGTGGTAAAAAATTGTCACCAGACGATTATTTTTGCTCCAACTGTGGGACCCCGGTTAAGCGTCAAGGTCTGTTCAATGATGTTGACGATGCTCATGAAGATCAATTTGAAGAAACACGATTGTTCACAGCTGAAGAGCTTGGGCAATATCTAAATGACGTTGAGGAAATGCCTGTCGAAGAATACGATCAGGTTGAACCAGAAAAAGCTTCACAGCCATTGACTGATGAAATCGATCAAGCTGCGCCGAATGTTTTATCATCGCAGGATAAAAAAGTAGATCCTGCTAAAGCGGCAGGTGCTGCGATGGCGGGTGCGGCGAGTGCAGCAGGTGCTTTTGCCAGCAAGTTTAAAGGCAAGTTTGGTGAGATGAAAGCCAGACAGGCGCAAAAGAAGCAGGCTGCTGATGCAGCGAAGGCTGCAGAGGCCGTACAGGAGTCAGAGCCGGCATTTGATCAGGTGGAATTGCTTGAGGAAGACTTTTCTCAGGTTGTGCAGGAGTCACCAAAGAAGAAAGCGAAGGGTGCTGACCTGGGAGGAAACGATGAGACGATCTCTTTCAAAAAGATCGCTCTCCCAGTCATCGTGCTCGGGCTTATCATTGGTCTGGTCATTGGCCTGGTCATCATTCAGCCGTGGAGTGGCGGTGATGAAGAAGCAGGAACGGATCCGACCGCTGCTGCGGTGATCAATAATATTGAATGATCGATTGACACCTTCTGAGGTGTGATGTGGAAACATCGCACCTCAGAAGGTGCTTTTTTGTGCTGATGAAAGGGCGGTTGCTGAAGAGAACTTTGGGGCTTTGTTTTTGTGGAGTTTTTGTTAAGAGCTGGGGTATGTGGTTGACAGTCATGTTAGAACTACGTTATAATCTAACCCTGTTAGCTATTATGTGGAAGGATCGTGAAAGATGGCAGAACAAAAAGATATTGAATGTTTGATCCGATTAATGCATGAAGCGCATCCGCATGAGTCGTTGAAAAAGATGGATAGGACTTCTGAAGGCTTGGGTGCGGTACTGCGCTACCTGGCGCGGCAGGATCAGCCTGTGACATCGGGACAGATTGCCCAGGCGATGCAGGTTAGTACTGCCCGGATCGCTGTGATACTCAAAAAACTTGAGGGGAAAAAACTGATCGTTCGGCAGCCAGGGATCAATGATGCCCGAACGACGGTGGTTTATCTGTCGCCACGTGGAGAATCAACGGTGGCACAGATGCGTGACGACATCTATCAGTTGTTGGGGACGTTGATCGATCAGATCGGCCTGTCTAGAATGACTGAGTTTGCGTTGATCTCAAAAGAGATCCATGCGGTGATCAAAGGACTAGAGCCGCCGAAGGATCCGTTTGAAGATGATTGAGATCCTTTTTCTGCATGGACATCAGACAAGGTTTGTAGATTAGGATTCAGTAAAGGAGTAGGATGAATGCTTAAACTATTAAGGATTTTTACAAAGAAGGAGTGGACACTGGCCGTTGTATCGGTCGCATTTGTTGTCGTTCAGGTTTGGCTCAGTTTGACGATGCCGGATTACATGCGTGATATCACGATGCGCATTCAGACACCGGGCAGTGAGATGTCGGAGATCCTTTCTTCCGGCGGGATGATGCTTCTGTGTGCCCTGGGAAGTTTGGCGGCCTCAGTTGTGACTGCAGTCTGTGCGGCGCGCATTGGTACGTCGTTTAGTGCGAATGTGCGTCGTCGCTTATTTGCAAAGGTGCAGGCGTTTTCAATGGAAGAGATCGGCCATTTTTCAACAGCGAGTCTGATCACGCGTTCTACGAACGATGTGACACAGGTTCAGATGCTGATCGTGCTTGGTTTGCAAATGCTCATCATGGCGCCTATCATGGCGGTCTGGGCGATCTGCAAGATCGCTGATAAGCAATGGGAATGGACAATGTCGACGGCTGTGGCAGTTGGCGTACTTTTAGTCGTTGTTTTGATTGCGCTGGTCCTGGCGTTGCCGAAATTCCGCAGATTACAGCAGCTTACAGATGATCTCAACCGTGTGACGCGTGAGAATCTCTCGGGGTTGCGTGTGGTACGCGCTTATAATGCGGAGCGATATCAGGAAGAAAAATTTGATGCAGCAAATGAAAACCTGACGAGTACTCAGTTGTTTGCACAGCGGACGCTCGCTTTTCTGATGCCTAGCATCCAGCTGATCATGAGTGGTCTTTCTCTGGCGATCTATTGGATAGGCGCTGTGCTCATCGATGCGGCGAACATGGTTGGCAAAGTGGCATTGTTTTCTGATATGATGGTTTTTTCTCAGTATGCGATCCAGGTTGTCATGTCCTTTATGATGCTGGTGATGATCTTTATGCTTCTGCCACGTGCTCAGGTTGCTGCAAAGCGTATCAACGAGGTGCTTGAAACAGAGCCTGCGATCGAGGATGGCAGTATCGTCGAAGGTGAAAGCGGACATGAAGGGGAAGTCGTTTTTCGTAATGTCAGCTTCCGATATCCGGATGCGGAAGACAGTGTCCTGGAAAATATCTCGTTCACAGCGAAGAAAGGTGAGGTTGTTGCCTTTATTGGCGCAACGGGCTGTGGAAAGAGTACTGTGATCAATCTGATCCCACGGTTTTATGATGCGACCGAAGGTGAAGTCCTCGTTGATGGCGTGAATGTTAAAGAATATACCCAGCAGGCGCTCCGGGATAAGATCGGGTATGTGTCGCAGAAGGCGATACTCTTTGCCGGCACCGTCCGCGAAAACATCGATTTTGGTGATAATGGCCGTGGCCCGGTCTCTGATGAAGGGGTCAAGCACGCAATAGCAACGGCGCAGGCGAAGGATTTCATTGAGCAGATGGATAAGAGCTATGAGGCACATGTTTCGCAGGGGGGAGATAATTTTTCTGGTGGACAGAAACAACGTTTGTCGATCGCGCGTGCAGTCGCACGGCAGCCGGAGATTTTCATCTTTGATGACTCTTTCTCAGCACTCGATTATAAGACTGACCGCGTCCTGCGCGAGACGTTGGACCGGGAATGCGGGGATGCCACGCGTTTCATAGTCGCGCAGCGCATTGGGACGATTCGTGATGCAGACAAGATCATTGTGCTTGATGAAGGCCGTGTGGTTGGTATGGGTCGCCACGAGGATTTGATCAAAACGTGTGAAGTCTATCAGCAGATCGCACTCTCACAGCTTTCAAAGGAGGAATTGGCGTAATGGCAAAGGTCTATAAAGCAAAAAGTCCTCACGGTGGCGGTCATCATCGATATCATGGCTATAATAAGCCGAAGGATCTGGTGGGCACATGGAAAAAGCTGTTGGGATATTGCCGAAAATACCTGGCTGTGTTTATGATCGCAATCCTCTGTGCTTCGGCTGGAACAGTTCTGACTTTGATCGGGCCGGATAAACTTTCTGACATGACGGATACGATCACAGAAGGCATCACACCGGATACAGAGGCGCTAGAGGAACTGCTCACGGCAGTGTCTGCTAATGTCACGGATAATATGCAGGATGTTTCTGCATCGATCGCAGCGAACCTGCGGAGCAGTTCGCCAAAAGCGATCACAGTCAATGGTTCAGAGATTTCCCTTGCAGATCAACAGCAGACGCTTACAATTTTGAGCAGTATGGACAATAGGGATACAGAAGCCATGCAGACCGCAATGGCCGAGCTCCCGGCCACAGTGACAGCAGCGCTATACACAGGTGTTACAGTCGATGGTGCTACTATCAGTGGTGCGGATCAGCGTGAAGCGATGGAAGTAATGGCGGGGATTGATCCTGAAAACAGTGAAGACGCGTTGGAAGCGATGGATCAGCTGCCGGCCTCTGTCTATGAGTTGATCAAGCCATCGATCGATATGCAGCGGGTGCAGCAAATCGGGCTGATCCTGGTCGCGTTCTATGCCCTGAGCTATCTCTTTTCTGCAGTGCAGGGCTGGATCACAGCCGGTGTCACGCAGCGTGTTTCTCAATCTCTGCGCGGTGATATCTCCCGTAAGATCAATCGTCTGCCTATGGCGTTTTATAATCGTACCAGTACCGGGGATATCCTTTCCCGTGTGACAAATGATGTCGACCTGATCAGTCAGTCTCTGAACCAGAGTATCGGAAACCTGATCACTTCTGTTATTTTGCTCTTGGGCAGTCTGTTGATGATGCTCATCACCAACTTATGGATGACCTTGACAGCCATCCTTGCCAGTTTGCTTGGGTTTGTGGTCATGTTTGCGATCATGGGCCGCAGTCAGAAATATTTTGCCCGTCAGCAGCGTCACCTTGGCGCCTTAAATGGTCACATTGAAGAGATGTACACAGGCCATACGGTTGTCAAGGCCTATAATGGTGAAGCTGCAGCGCAAAAGACATTTGATGAGATGAACGATAAGCTGCGTGAGAGCGGATTCCGCGCGCAGACTTTGGCGGGGATGATGATGCCGGTCATGACGTTTGTTGGGAACCTGGGTTATGTTGCAGTCTGCGTGGTTGGTGGTGCGATGGCACTTAATGATATGATCAGTTTTGGTGTTATCGTTGCTTTTATGATGTATGTCCGGTATTTCACACAGCCGCTCTCTCAGATCGCTCAGGCAGTTCAATCGCTGCAATCTGCGGCTGCTGCCGGGGAACGTGTATTTGAATTCCTCGAAGCAGAAGAGATGAGCAGCGAGAACGGCAAGATCACTGACCTTGGCGATGTCAAAGGCTTTGTGGATTTCGATCATGTGCGTTTTGGCTATGAAGACACGGATAAGATCGTGATCAATGATTTCTCTGCTCATGCAAAACCGGGGCAAAAGATCGCGATCGTTGGGCCGACCGGTGCGGGTAAGACGACCATGGTCAATCTGCTCATGCGCTTCCATGATATCAAGAGCGGGGAGATCCGGATCGATGGTGTACCAACCAGTCAGATGACCCGTGAAGCCGTGCGCAATGAATTTTGCATGGTGCTTCAGGACACCTGGCTCTTTGAAGGCACTTTACGCGAGAATCTCATCTATTGTACAGAAAACGTCAGTGATGAGAGAATGATGGCCGCCTGCAAAGCTGTGGGTTTGGATCATTTTATCCGAACACTGCCGAAAGGTTATGATACGGTGCTCAATGATCAGGTCAGCTTATCACAGGGGCAGAAACAGCAGCTTACCATTGCGCGGGCGATGATCGCTGACAAACCGATGCTTATCCTCGATGAAGCAACTTCTTCGGTGGATACGCGTACTGAGCAGCAGATCCAATCGGCAATGGATAAGCTTATGGAGAACAGAACATCCTTCGTCATAGCCCATCGTTTGTCAACGATCAAGAATGCCGACCTTATCCTTGTTATGAACCATGGTGATATCATCGAGAGCGGCACTCATGAAGCGCTCCTGGCCGAAGGCGGGTTCTATGCAGAACTTTATAACAGTCAATTTGAGAAAGTCTCATAATAGTACAGCGTCCTCACGATTGTATCGTGAGGACGTTTTTGTTTTAGAAAGTACTGCCGAACATATATCTGTCATTTGGTATAAGAAAAACCGCACAGCACAAAAAAGGTGAAGAAGATGACATCAGAGACCCTGCTCATGTAAGCTGCTGGTGTGATCTGGCGGATTAATTTGCAAGAGAGCGGAGATGCATGGTCCTGTTGCCCTATGGCCGCCAAAAACGGTGGGAAAGTGTGCAAAGAACATACAGTCGAAGGCAGTTGTGGCAAAAGATCGTGCCCGAACGTTGGGAGAGATAAAAGTCTGAAGAAAGGGCCTGAAGATCTCTGGCCGCTTGTTGCGATCACTCAGTCGTGATAAAATGGAGAAAATACAAAATCCTTGGAGAGGTGCTTTCTGGGGGTGAAAGAAGGGACGATCAATGAAAATAGCAAAAAAAATGATGAGTCTATTGCTTATCCTGGCTCTTTCGGTCGTGTTCCTGCCGCTGAATCCAGAAACTGCGCAAGCGGCAAGATACACTGACGTCAGGACATCGGATTGGTTTTATGAACCAGTGCAATATGTCAGTGATCAAGGCATCATGACGGGAACAGGTGCAGAGACATTTTCGCCTAACGTGGTGACGTCGCGCGGGATGATCGTGACGATCCTCCACCGAATGGAAGGAGAGCCAACGGCCGAAGCGGCTGACTTCGCAGATGTGGATCGGGACCGCTACTACACCAAGGCGATCGATTGGGCGAGTGCCCACGGCATTGTTTCTGGTTATGGGGATGGAACCTTTGGACCGGATGTATCGATCACACGTGAACAGATGGCAAGTATTCTGTATCGTTATGCGGAGTATAAAGGCATCGATACATCGGCGAGGGATAACCTGAGTCAGTATGATGATGCTGAGACGGTCAGCGCCTATGCCTTCGAAGTCATGCAATGGGCTGTTGGCACGGGTCTTATCACAGGTCAGAGCGAACGTACTCTGGCACCTCAGACCAGTGCCACTCGTGCTGTAGCTGCCACGATCCTGATGCGTTACTGTGAAGATATCCTTGACATAGAGATGCCGGAGCAGCCGATCGAGCCATCGGTTGATCAGGTAGAGATTGCAGACGGGGATAGTGTGTATCAGCTTAAAGACGATCAGGTCGCCTATGACAACGAAGAAAACATTTATTATGTTGACAATATCCTGCTTGCTTTTGTAAAACAGGGGCTGACACAGGCGCAGAAGGATCAGGTCGCAGAAAAAGTTGATGGTGTCATTGTAGGCGAATTATCGGGCGATCTGAACCTGTTACAGATCGAAGTTGATGAAGCAGGGTTTTCTGCGCTGCAAGAGCAGGCAGAGGCACTGATGCGTGACAGTCGTGTCCACTATGCCAGCGTTGATCTGCCTGTCCTTACAGCAGACAGGGCTGTGTCGACCGCGATGCCAGATGACTCTGCGACAGGGGATTGGTGGCAGCTGGCGGTGAATCTGGATGCTGCCTGGGATGCCTTTGCAGATCAGTTTGGGCCAGTGACTGTTGGGGTCATTGACAGCGGCATCGATCCTCGACATCAGGAATTTTCGGGACGTGCCAGCTGCGCATCAGATTACTATCGTGATCATAATGAGCAGACACTCTCGGATTATAATGCCAGTCAGGAAGCACAAGAAGCAGTCGATCATGGGACGCATGTTGCCGGGATCATCGCGGCTGAACATGATGGTGACGCTGTTGATGGTGTGGCACCAAATGCCACCATCACTTTTGCGGATTATTCGCTTGACGCGGTCGCAGCCAGTGACAGACAGCAATGGTCCTCGATCGCCAGTGATATTGGCGCGTTGAAGGCTGTATTGGCACAGGGTGCGAAAGTGATCAATTGTTCTTATGGCACACACTATCCTAGCCAGCAGACATACGAAGAACGTCGACAAGCAGAGATCGATGCTCAGACGCCGACTGACGAACAGATCTATAGCCGATTTGATTCTTATGTCAGTTATATGGCTGCCTACCACCAGCAAGTCGCAAATAACGCACAGCTGATCGCTGCTGCGACCTGTGACCTTTTGGCGAACGGGGAGGAATTCCTCATTGTTCAATCGGCAGGCAATGGCGTGGATAATGCTGGTCCTGGCGTTGAGGCCAGCAATAATGCCTACTGGGCTGGGATCAATGCGATCAACGCGGAGGTGCCTTGTGATAAATATGGCATCAGTGTCGATGAACTGGAAGATCACATTCTCATTGTCGGTGGCACGACGAGAGAATATAAGGACGGTTCGGTCTTTACGATGAACCCTTCTTTTAACTATGGAGATACAGTCGATATCTATGCGCCGGGCGTGGAGATCCTCAGCACTACTGGCAGAGATCAGACAGGCATCATGAGTGGTACATCGATGGCGGCACCGATCGTGACAGGTGTTGCTGCTCTTGTCTGGTCGACAGACCCATCGCTTTCTGCAGGGGCAGTGCGTGAGGCGGTGTTGGAGAACACAGTTTTCCAGGCACAAGGTACATTTGCTGGTAAGACCTACACGTCTCCGTTCGTAGATGCATATTCAGCGGTCGCAGCCGTTGTAGGAGAACCTTCTCAGGATAAAGGCAGCGGTACAGCGGATGATCCTTACAAGATTGCGACAGCTGAGGAACTGAAAGCTTTGGCAGATACAGTCAATCAAGGCGGGGTCAATGACGACTATAGCCAACGTGGCGTGTATTATGAATTGACAGCAGATATCGATCTGTCTGATTATGAAAACTGGACGCCGATCGGAGACAGTGCATTGCATGCGTTCAGCGGACATTTTGATGGAAACGGACACAAGATCAGTGGTTTATCGATCCAGGATGAGAACGACGGGCTATATCTTGGACTCTTTGGCAACGCATATTATGCGGAGATCCGTCATATAACGCTGGAAGGGGTTGACATTCGTCAGGTCGTTGGCAATACCAGCAGTGGCATGGAGATTGGCGCAGTCGCCGGGCATGTACATGGTTCAGATATCTCAGATTGTATCGTTACAGGTACGGTGAGCGTGGCGGCATCTTCTGTCGATGTGAAGACCAAAGTAGGCGGTGTTGTCGGTACGCTCTGGGGAGAAAGCCAGCTATCGAACTGCATTGCCTCAGTCAATGTGCAGGCTGATAAAATTGTTGAAGCAGGAGGCATCGTTGGAAGGGCCCAGGCGACCAGCGTTGGCGGGATTCATATCGATGGCTGTTTTAATACGGCGCAGGTGCTTTCTGGCGGAGATGGGGACCACAGCATCTATGGCTACATTGATTCTGTGTATCTGGACGGCAGCTTAACGACCTGGCATCCGACCCCTGCTTAAAGAAAGAGGCATGCTTTAGTCTTAAAGAGTGACCATCTTCAGGCAGTGCCATAGTGTAAGTGCTGCCTTCAAAGACGATGAAAAAGTGCCCTGGCATGACCATCTTTCAGCGATGGTCGTGCCAGGGCACTTTGTGTTATAATAGAGCGGTGCTGATTCGGTCATGGATGACAAGTTCTGCATTGTTGTCCTGTGGCGTCGCATCGCGGTTAATGACGACAAGATGCCTGCCTTTAAAGTAGTAGATCAATCCCGCTGCCGGGTAGACAGCAAGTGAGGTGCCTGCGATGATCAGGCAGTCAGCCAGCTGGATCTCGCGCAGCGCGCCACCAAGGACATCTTCATCCAAAGCTTCCTCATAGAGGACGACATCCGGTTTAACAATGCCGCCATCTTTGGGGCAGCGCGGGATGCCGGTCGTATTCCTGACATACTCCAGATCATAGAAGCTGCCGCAGGTCATACAGTAATTTCGCATCACTGAACCATGAAGTTCATATACCTTTTTACTGCCGGCCATCTGATGCAGTCCGTCGATGTTCTGTGTGATGATGGCGGAAAGCTT
>CAUDRX010000025.1 GCA_958451915.1 uncultured Peptococcaceae bacterium | reverse complement strand
AGAGGCAGCGCGATAGACCCAGGCGCCATTGGCAAAATACGAAAAAGCCACCGCACCGACCCAGGCCAGCACGTTGCTCACCACGTAATAGAGGCCGCAGGCGTTCAAGGCAAAATACAGCGCATAATTGATCGCTGTCGTACAGCCGCCCACGATCAGATACCGCCCCTGCTCGCCATATCGTTTCAAAAGTCGTTCGCGCATCCTCCTGGCCTCCTTCCTCTGACTGATGATCATGATAACATTTGAACCTTACTCTTATCTGAAAGAGCATTGAAGCCATCGTAACACTTTCGCCAACGGCCTTCAACGCTTTTGCGGTTTTGATACCATATCGACACCATCCGGTACCTTATTTGTATCCAAAAAGAAACGGCGCACAGGAGAAACCTGTGCGCCGCCTGATAAGGGGATGAAAGGATGAGAAAGGGAGTTATTGTTCTTTCATCACACGTTTGCGCCATTCCAGGACCGGTTCGCCGTCTTTGTCGAGGTGGATGGTCTGGAACATGCCCGTGAGGAGTGGGTTGGTGTAATCATAGTCGATGCGCTTGTGGTTGCCGCGGCTCTCTTTGCGATTGCGGGAGGTGATAGCGACAGCCTTGGCCAGGTCGATGAGATCAAAGAGCTCCATCGTGCGCATGAGCTGGTGGGCATCGTCGCAGCCGATATCGCTCTGGGCGTAAGCTTTAAGGTCATCGAGGTATTTGATACCAGCGCGCATCATGTCTTCGCTGCGCAGCTTGAGCCCAACATAGTCATTCATGATGACCTGGAGGCTGGAGTTGGCTTCGAGCCAGTCGGCACCTTCCGGACGGTTCATCAGTTTGTTATAAAAATCGATATGTGCCTGGATCGCCGGGTCGCCGGAAACATCATATTCATCGACGGTCTTCACATATTCGGCGACGGATTCGCCGGCAACGTCACCCCAAACAGAGGCACTGGTGATGTTGCCGCGCACATTGCCGCAGCAGATGCCGGCAGCATAGATGCCTGGAACATTGGTGGAAGCATCAAGGCCGATGTCGATACCGCGCTGGGAAAGAGAATAATCATAAGTCCCGAACTCGACCATGCTCTTGTGCAGATCGATGCCACGTTTGTCAAGATAGTCGGTGATCGAGTCGATGCCTTCGCATTTGAACTGCTTGTGCTGATAAGTGTGATCTTCTTCACTGTAGCCGGTGCAGTTCATGAAGGTTGGGCCAGTGCCATTATCAAGGCGCTTGGTGAAGACGCCAGGGTTGATATCCATGAGCGCATCGCCGCGTTTGCGGTCTGGCGCCTGGCAGAATGGGCTGATAGAATCACCATTGATGTCACTGATCACACCGAACCAGGTCGCTTTGCCGCTGCGTGCAAAACCTTTGACACCAGCATGACGATAAGGCACGTCGATATTAACGAGCTTACAGCCTGCGCGGTAAGCGATCGCCGCACCGCCGGCCGCTGCCGGACAACTGTGGGTGTTGAAGATGTAGGCCGGGTTGACGTTTGGATACATGCGCATCGCCTGTGCAGTCGCTACCAGCACAGCCTTGCACTGGATGATGACAACTTCCGGCACATCATCAGCAAGGATGAAACCGATCGCTCCGACAGCACGCCCTTCGTCATTCGTCAGGATGTCATTGATGTAGAGCTTGTTCATGATCTTGGCGCCGTTTTTACGGGCTTCATTGGTGAGTACCCGTTTCTGGTTCGCGCCATCGTATTTGAGATGGTAGCACTGACGGCTAGGCATTGTGTGTCCTTCGAAATTGTACTTACCGGTCGGCTTCATGTTGATGCCCCATTCTTCCCAGCGTTTGACAACGCTCTCGGTACGGCGCATCATCTTGCGCAGCATGGCTGGATCCTGCCAAGGGCCGCCTTCCATGCCTTCATTGATCTCTGAGATGACACGCTCGAAATCGTCGCCATGCTCAGAAGGGATGTAACACATAAAATGATCGTTGCCCCCGCAGCCAGAACCGCTGCGGCGCGTATCCGCCTTTTCAGCGATAAGGACGTCAACGCCCAGGCCAGCCGCTGTGATGGCGCTCATGAGACCAGCAACACCACCGCCAATGATCAGATACTCTGTTTTAATGATCTCGTCACGAACCTTAACATCCATCATTCAACACCTCCTGCTGCAAGCTTCTTATTCTCAGCAATCTTTTCATCTGACAGTTCCATCGTAAACATCATGTGAGACAATGGATAGCGCATGGTGATCGCACCCTTTGGGCAGTCCTTGACGCAGGCACGGCAGTGCCAGCATTCGTAAGGGTATTTCACCTTCACGATCTTCTTTCCGCTTTCATCCTTTACAAAACGGATGACGTCCAGCGGGCAGATCTGCGCGCAGGTCCCGCATTCGATGCATTTTTCTTTGTCAATGATTGGTGGCATAGGCCAACACCTCTTTCTTAAATTTTTTATGACGAGATTAGAACAGAATCGAACCAAGGCCGACGGTAATGATCGTGATCGCGATCCAAGAGATCAATACCACCGGCGTTGCCGATTTCATGATGCTCTTTGTATCGATCCATTCATTACCATGGAGCAGGGAAGCACTGGAGCTGGCGGCTGGCGTCAGGAAGGCCAGATGCACACCCATGACAACGATGATGACAGAAAGCTGAGGATCGATGCCGTTTGCCGAGCAATAGCTCCAGACGATCGGCATCAGCGCCACACCGAGGGCTCCGTTGTTCATCACGTTCGTAACCATTGCTGCAACGAAACCGATGACGACCATGAAGAAGACTGGGCTCTTGCCGCCGAAGATCGGATTGAGGATTCCCATCATCCATTCGGTGATGCCGCTCTCTTCAGCGGTCATCGCCGTGGACAGCGGCTGCACAGCTGCCAAAAGGAAGATGATCCCCCAGGCAACACCGTTGTCGATCGCCTTTTTGATCCGCATCAGCGGTTTGCCATCAACCTTGAGGAAGCACATGAGGGCAACGATGAAAATGCAGACACCTGTGTTGCCGATGCCGTTCAGGAAGCGGCAAAGAAAGAATTCTTTTGGCAGGAAGCTTGGCAAAAGCAGGCAGAGAACCAACGCTGACAGGAAACCGAAGACGATTTTCTGGGTCTTGTTGAGCTTGAGACCATCGCCGGTTTTATCAAGCTGCTTAGCATCCAGTTTGATCAGTTTTGAAACGTCCGGTTTAAAGATGAACTTGCAGACCAGGAGCAAGAGCACCGCGCAAACGATGCAGCAGGCGATGGCGATGAGCATGTATTTGGCATAGTCAATGGTCATACCGGTGATGTTGGAGAACGCCCCGAGGACCGTCAGCGGCACCTGCTTGAACGGGATCATCGACATCCCGACCTGCGCCGCAAACACGATCGCAAAGACCATCATCGTTGGATAACCGTCACCCTTTTTGTAGCCGACCAGGTCACAGATTGCATAAAGGATCGCCCAACCGATCAACGCCGCCGGTGATGCACTCGTAAGCCCGCCGAGAATGAAGATCGACGCCAAAAAGATAAATGTAAAGGCCCAAGGCTTCCCCTGTACAAATTTACGGGTGATGAACCATAGCGAGATGAAACGGGACAAGCCGTGTTCATCGATCGCTGCGCAGAAGATAAAGATAAAGAACATCATGACGACGATCGGATCCCCGAAGCTCGAGTTCAAAAGGACCTTCGGCGCCATCCCACCGATCAGCATCAGTGCCAGAAGCCCCGCCATGCTTGGCCAGACGATGTCAACAAAGATCCAGCCGTACAACAGCCCCAGAAAGATGCCTATCAGGTTCATGCCCAAGGGCGTCAATGGCGCTACTGCAGGAAGCTGACCAAATCCGAAGATGATCACCAAGGTGATGATCGAATTGATATAATACGCAGTGTTTTTCTTTTTTACTGCCTCTGACATAACAACCACTCCTCTGGAAAGTGCGAATCTTTTCTCAGTCAAAGATCTCGTGGGATCCAGTGATGGCCATCATCTTTTCACGTGATCTCTTTCCACGCCATTATGATACATCCGGCTTATGGAATCTAAAAGCCTGGTTTATCAATATAAATCATTAATAAAAACTATGACCACAGCCGCCCTCCCATCGAAAAAGCGCATAAAAAGAAGACCTGTGTGAATCACACAGGCCTTTGCACGAAGCTGCCTCAATGCAGCCCTGCCATATCGAGATAGGTTTCACAGACATTCTCCAGCGCATTGACCACGCAGTTCTCAGCAGCCGTCATCTCATGGGTGCTGTGATGCACCCAGCCGCCTGCAAGAGCAATGTTGAAATCTTCCACTTCAAGGATGCTCAACTGATAGCTGTAAGTCTGATTCGATCGCAGTGCTTCATTGCGCGGCATGAGCACGATGGCATCGGTAGCCGCTACATATTTGCGCAAGTTGAGCACATCATCCAGAGTGATCAGCCGTTCCTCATCAAAGCGCACGCCAAAATGCCTCGCCATCAGCGGATTTCGCGCGGTCGTCATGGTCACGCGTTCATACGCCGCCACATCTGCAAAACGCACCGAATCGCGTTTTTGTAATGGATGTTCCGCTCTGGTACAGATGCAGAGCTGGTCTGAGAAGATCTTGTGGAACTCCAGCTGCGAACGCTTGAGATCATTGACCACTTCCAGCGCTTCCACATCATTATAATTGATGAACGCCAGATCCAACTCATTCTGAGCGATCTTTTTCAGCACTTCCTTGATGCCGTCACGCTGCGCGTGCACGCGCACCCCTTCATATTGCGGCTTGATCTGGAGCATCATATCGGTGATGATATTCATGCCAAAATGGCTGTTGCCGCCAATGCGCACATCCCCAATGATCTGATCCTCGACGCTGTCGATCTCGCGCAAACTCTCCAGCGCTGCCTGGATCGTCTGTGCCCGTTTGAGCACTTCCTTCCCTTCCGGCGTCAGTGTCACGCCGCGTTTCGAACGGTTCAGGAGCACAAAACCAAGCTCTTCCTCAAGATTGATCAGCGACAGACTGATCGTTGACTGCGAAATGTATAGTTCCTGGGCCGCTTTGGAGATCGATCCGTATTTATCGACCGCAATGAGAAATCGAAATTGATTAAGCTGCATGGTCCCCCTCTTTTCGTCAATGATGCACACGCAATATCTTCTGTACTTATCATACCCTACCCGTGCAGCCTTGAAAAGAAAAAATACCGCACGGGGATCGTTGTCACCCGTGCAACACCATGCAGCGTTTCTCCCAGTTATACGCTTTTCACCTGGTAGCGCAGAAAAACTGCGCCATTGTCGAAAACTTTACTCTCGACGAGTTTCAGCCGGAAGGGCTCGCGGTCCATTGGCAGCCCATCAAAAGCAGCAGTCATGCCCCCGCGGCCATCGATACCAGGACCAATGAGCACGCTCACTTCATCCAGCAGGCCGGCATCCAGGAACCCCGCATTGATCGTGCCGCCGCCCACAACAGCCATGCGGCGTACCTCAAAGCCATCAGCCAGGATCTCACACGCACGTGCCAGATCGATAGAAGCTTCGCCAGAGACGATCCAGGAGATGTTCCGGCTGTCCAGATAGTCGAGGTAGTCTTTGGTCACCTTCTGACTCGTGATGATGATCAGCGGCTTTTCATCCTTCCCCCAACTGTCCCAGCGCAGGGTGCCTTTGGTATCAACAACGACTTCGTAAGCGTCGGCATCCGTTTTCCTGGAAACCCCTTCCTGTCCATACGCCTGCGCATGATCTGGTTCGAAAACAACATCTTTGTCTGCCATCTCAAGTGCAGCTGTGTGGCGGCCGCTGACACGCGTTGGTGCATACAGACCGTTCAGGGTTGCATAGTATTCATCGACCCCAGTGAGCTTTGCGGTCATGCCGCAGTCTATGCGCCCGTCCACAGAGGTCATCATATGACAAATGATCGTTGGTTTATTCATGAAGATCGTCCTTTCTTTACTTGATCAGCGTCAAAAAAATAAGGTGCTTTCAGACACTTGTTCTGTCAGCACCTTCATTGTAATCCCTTTTTTCTTTTACCGTCCAATGCTCATTTATCATTCCGTATCATGCACAGGAGGCATCGGAAAACCTGAACATACAAAAAAACCTCTCGGATCACCGAGAGGTCTGATGGCGATACAGGGACTTGAACCCCGGACACTACGGGTATGAACCGTATGCTCTAGCCAGCTGAGCTATATCGCCATAGGTTCCTTAAAAAGGAAAGCTGATAACCAGATTTGAACTGGTGACCTCCACCTTACCAAGGTGGCGCTCTACCGACTGAGCTATATCAGCATAATTGCGGAGGCAGGACTTGAACCTGCGACCTTCGGGTTATGAGCCCGACGAGCTGCCAACTGCTCCACCCCGCGGCATTCAATGGAGGGAACAGGATTCGAACCTGTGAAAGCACAGCTAACGGATTTACAGTCCGTCCCCTTTGGCCAACTTGGGTATCCCTCCAAAGGCTTGTCGTACCTGGCTTGAAGGACCGTGCCCTCTCGGGCTTCGTTTGTTTCCTTGCCAGCCGACGAGATATATATTACCATGGTGTTCCGATGAAGTCAACGTTTTTCTTTTATTTTTTTCGTTTTTTTTGCGATTTTTTTTCAGGTTCTTCATGGATCATCGCATAGAGCTGCTGACGCACGGTTTCATCGAGCTGCGCATCGAGCGGATTGGCTACCGCTGGCTGTCGTTCCAGGCGCTGACGCTGGACTTCCTTCTGCCCGAAAACCATACGGTGCAGTTCCATCGCCGAGATGCGCAGGCCACCCTGAGCAAGCACCGTCTCCTGTTCAAGGCGGTCGCTGGTGGCAACATAGATCTTCTGATGCTTCGGCAATCGGGCCACGAGCCGCTCGATGGCCATATCGGCGGTGACACCTTCCGGTGTAAAGAGGATCTCCATATAAGGGTTCTCCACCACACTGCCACGGTTGCCTTTGACGCGCCAGCCATCGAACACAAGCACTGTCTCATAGCCGCTTGAAGCTGCAAATTCGCTGAGATAATCGATGACTTTCTTTCGCGCCTCTTCCAGCGACTCGTCACGCAGTGTGACGAGCTCCGGCCAGGCCCCGATGATGTTATAGCCATCAACGAAGAGATAGGTCCGCATCTTCACCCCTCCTTGCGGCGCACCACTTCAGAAAGGACGATGCCTGTAGCAACAGAAGCATTGAGAGAATTGATACGGCCCTTCATCGGGATGGAAACAGTGAAGTCACACTGCTGCGCCACCAATGGACGCATGCCATGTCCTTCGTTGCCAATGACAATGGCCAGTGGGCCAGTCAGCGGCGCCTGATAGATGTTCTGCCCATCCATCGCCGTGCCACAGATCCAAAGCCCTTCCGTCTTGAGCGCTTTCAGCGTCTGGGCGATATTTGCAACACGTGCCACCGGTACATACTGCAGCGCACCTGCCGCCGCCTTTGCCACAGTGCCAGTCAGACTGACAGATCGGCGTTTTGGGATGATCACCCCATGCACACCAAAAGCATCGGCATTTCGCAGGATGGCACCGAGATTATGGGGGTCCTCCAGCTCATCGAGCACCAATAGCAGCGGTGCCTCACCCTTAGCCTGTGCAGCAGCGATAAGATCCTCCACCTCTGCATAGCGCATCTCTGCGACCGACGCATAGACGCCCTGGTGGTTCTTGCCTGGGAAAAGGCCGTCGAGCTTCTTTCGTTCAACCTGAGCGACAGGTACCTGATGAGCCCGGGCAAGCTTGTAGATTTCATCGATCGCCTTATGCTGTGCGCCCTTTGCGATATAAATACGGTTGATCTCGGTGCCGCTCTTGAGCGCCTCGATCACCGGATTGCGTCCATAGATCTCACTCATAACAATGCCTCCAATGGTGTCACCAAAGAATTCTTCCAATAACAAAAGTGCAGGGCCCGACCGTTGTCTTCGGCCTGTCTGAGCACGGCGGCCTCTTCCCAGTTTGGCGCTTGTTCAAGGTCTGGAAAGAATGCCTCCACCCCGTCATACGCGTGATCGATACGGGTCACATAGCCACCGGTGCAGGCGTCTTTGAGCCGGGCGTACAAACTCGCTCCGCCTACGAGAAAGACATCCTCCCGCCCCAGCGACGCCAGCTTTTCCGCAAGCTCTCTCAAAGAGTGGACCAATACAACTCCCTCGGCCGCTTCATAATCCGGCTGCGTCGTCAGCACGATATTGAGCCGGTCCGACAAAGGCCTGCCGCCAGGGAAGCTCTCCAGTGTCTTGCGTCCCATGACGATGACATGACCGATGGTCTTTTCTTTAAAAAATGCCAGGTCTTTTGGCAGGTGATCGAGCATGCCGCCATCCTTGCCAATGCCCCAGTTCTTATCCACTGCAACGATAAATTCCATCGTAGTCTCCTTATGATCTCTGTACCGCCTGTCGGCAGCATCCTGATGAATAAATACAAACGCCGTCCAAACAGCGCATAGAATAAATATACCATATTCTCAGATATTTCGGTAGGGGTAGACGCGCATTCCACGCGCTGCGCAAGCAAACAAAAAGAGACCTGTCCCCCGCAGGTCTCTTCTTTATTGTTTATTACTCATTCTGCCACTGGGATCTTCTGATCGAGCGGCCAGTATTCGTAGCCATCAAGGGTGACATCTTCAACACGGAAATCATAGAAATCCGTCACATCCGGGTTCAGGGAAAATGCCGGCGCAGCAAAGCCGTCGTGGGAAATGACTTCCTCGACGATCGGCAGGTGGCGGTCATAGATGTGCGCATCGGCGATAACGTGCACGAGCTCTCCGGCTTCCAGCCCGCTGACCTGTGCGATCATATGCACGAGCACGGCATACTGGGCAACGTTCCAGTTGTTGGCGGTGAGCATGTCCTGGCTGCGCTGGTTAAGGATGGCGTTGAGCTTTTTCCCGCTGACATTGAAAGTCATGCTGTATGCGCAAGGATAGAGGTTCATCGCATGCAGATCGTGATGGTTATAGATATTAGTCATGATACGGCGGCTGTTCGGTTGATGTTTGAGATCATAGAGTACCCGGTCCACCTGATCGAACCAGCCCTCGCGGTATTCATGCCTGACGCCGAGCTGGTAGCCGTAGGCCTTGCCGATGGTGCCGTCCTCGCCGGCCCACTGGTCCCAGATGTGGCTCGACAGATCAGCGATGCGATTGGATTTTTTTTGCCAGATCCACAAGAGCTCATCGACAGCATTGCGTAGGTTCGTCTTACGCAAGGTGAGGATCGGGAACTCTTCGCTCAGATCGTAGCGATTGACGATCCCGAAACATTTGATGGTATGCGCCGGCGTACCATCGCTCCAACGCGGACGCACTTCATAGTCAGTATCCCAGACACCTGTATCCAGGATCTGGCGGATGTTCTGCTTAAAGAGCTCATCGGCTCTGCTCATGGTTGTCTGCCCCCTCTGTCATTTCCCATAATGTTTCAAAAACCCATTTCAGCCGCGCTTCATCATCGATCAGATACCAGTAGCCGACGATCGCTTCCACAGCAGTTGCTCGGCGATAATCCTGCGCTTTGGCGTTCTTCGGGACGATACCCTTGGCATTACGACCACGATGCAGCACGCCACGCTCAAGATCATTGAGCACCGGCTCGATATGATCATATAGCGCCGACTGGGTGCGGTTGTTGACAAGCTTTACGCATGCATTGTTCAAAGTATGCGCGTTGACGCTCTTTCCGAGCATCATCGTGCGCACATAGAGCTCATACACCGCATCGCCGACAAAAGCGAGCGTCAGTCCGGGCAGCTGTTCCGGATGGTCGCTGGCGTTGTTGAGGATGTCTGCCGCATTATGCATTGGCATCCTCCAGCAGGCAGACTGCATAAGCACTCATGCCTTTTTTCTCTCCGACAAAACCGAGATGTTCAGTAGTCGTCGCTTTGACATTGACCGCATCCACTGCGATCTCAAGGGCCGCAGCGATATTGGCGCGCATCGTCTCGATATGCGGCGCCATCTTTGGCGCCTGGGCACAGATCAGAGCATCCAGGTTGTGCACCACATAGCCCTTTTCTGCGATCTTTTCACGGCAGGCAACCAAAAGCTTCATGCTGTCGGCGCCTTTATAAGCCGGATCACTGTCCGGAAAATGACGGCCGATATCACCAAGCGCCGCAGCTCCCAGCATCGCATCCATGATCGCGTGCAGAAGTACGTCCGCATCTGAATGACCCAAAAGCCCCTTTTCGTATGGGATCTCCACCCCACCCAGGATGAGGGGCCGGCCTTCGACCAGCTGATGCACGTCATAACCCATTCCTACTCTCATTGTTTCTGCGCCTCCCATATATGTTTCATCTCTACCGCCCACAAAAGATCATCCCTGACCGTCAGCTTGCGGCTCATAGCGCTGCCATCGACCATACACACACGCATGCCGCCATCTTCGTAAAGCATGGCATCATCAGTAAAAGTACGCTGGCTCTCAGCAGCCGCCAGATGCAAAGCGCGGATCTCCTGTGCCATGAAGCACTGGGGCGTCTGCGCAGCTCTGAGCTGATCGCGCGGCGGCGTCTCGACCACAAAGCCTTCAGCATCGATGCGCTTGATCGTATCTGTCACAGCTGTGCCAGGTATCGCTCCAATGCCCGGTACTGTTGCCGCAAGCAAGCGCTCGAGCATGGCACGGGGCACAAACGGACGTGCCCCATCATGGATCAGGACTTTTTCCCAGCGCGGCGGCATCACCATGAGCGCATGCCGCACCGAATCCTGCCGCTCTCGGCCGCCATGGACCACAAGGCAACGGCTCATCGCAATCCCACTCTCGGCGATCGCCCGCGCCGCCATCTCATCCTCTCCCTGCGCCGCCACAACGATGATCTCATCCGCCATAGCCGCCATACTCTCGATCGCCAGAGAGAGAACACTGCGTCCTTCGATCTCCAGATACTGCTTATTGATGCCGGCGCCCATGCGTTTGCCCTGTCCACCAGCGAGCACCACTGCTCCGATCATTTTCAGACCTCCTTCAGTCTTTTTGCTGTGCCCCATTATAACACAAGCCTACACAACAAAAAAGCTCTCTGCCATTTCACAGAGAGCCTTTTTCTTCAATGATTGTCCAGACGCACGAAGATCATGCGGCCGGCGTTTGTCTGGATCACTGAGGTGACAGTGGTATCAACCGTCTTGCCGATGACATGCTTGCCGTTTTCAACGACAACCATGGTGCCGTCATCCAGATAACCGACACCCTGGTCATTCTCCTTACCGCGGGCGACGACCTCAACACGCATGTGCTCGCCCGGGAGAACCACGGTCTTGATGGCACCGGCGAGCTCGTTGACATTGAGGGTCCGCACCTTCTGAAAGGATGCAACCTTATTAAGGTTAAAGTCGTTGGTCACAACATAGCCGTTACAATCCCTGGCCAGGCGCACGAGCTTTGCGTCAACCTCAGGGATGTCCTCATAGTCAATGCTGACATTGATCACTTCCACATCTGTCTTGCGCAGATCATTGAGTACGTCCAGGCCACGGCGGCCGCGCACACGCTTGAGGGAATCACCGCTATCAGCGATATGACGCAGCTCGTCGAGGACAAAATTGGTGATCACGAGCGGGCCTTCCAAAAAGCCGGCTTTACAGATCTCCACAATGCGTCCATCGATGATGACACTCGTATCCAGTACCTTGGGATGGGTGGTGGTCTTATAGACAAGGGCTTCCGGGAGAACTGCCTCCCCCTTTTCTTCCTTACCTTCCCTGGCATCTTTGCGGCTGCGCTTCGACGGTCGCTTGAGGGCGCTCAGAAAAACATCGATGGTCTCGCGCCAGCGATAACCGACAGAGATCCCCAGATAACCGAGCAGCACGCTCAGGATCACCGGCATATAATTGCCGATGACAGGCAGTTGTTTCACGGTACTCGCTAAAAGTGCCGCGATCAAAAGCCCGACGATAAGCCCGATGGTACTTGACACCAATGCCGGCAGCGGCATCTGTTTGAGCCGCTGCTCAAGCAGTGTGGTCCCGCGCACGATCAGAGCCCCCAATGGTTTCCCAATAACAAATCCAATAAGTCCACAAACAACCATCAGAACGCCACAGACGATCGGAAAGCCATAGGAAATATCACGCACAAATCCAACTGACGCTGAATGCAGCAATTGATAGACAGGATAGCTGACGATATAACCGATGGCCAATCCGACACACAACATCATCAAACGCACCACGTTGATGATGAGCCGTTCGGAATTTCTCATTTTATCTCACCTCCTTTCATGTTTTCCAGCGGGTGCAGTCTGCTCACTGCACCCAGTTACTGTCTGTCAGGATCTGGCTGCGGATGCGTTCCAGCCCCAGCGTGATCTGATTGACGCGCGCCGGGCCAATGCCGTCAACTGCATCCAGCTCCTCACCGGAAGCAAGGATGATATCCTGGAGCTTGCCAAATGCTTCGACCATATTTTCGATGACGTTGTTCGGCAGGCGCGGGATCTTGTGCAGGATGCGGTAGCCGCGCGAATCGAGAAAGACACGCTTATCCTTGTCCCGATAGTCACTGAGGTCCAGCGACCGCGCGATGAGGTCAAGATCCCAGAGCTGCTCACTGTCAAAACGTGCCAGACGATGCAGGTAGTCATCCAGCTGCTCCTTGTCACTCCTTTCCGGATCTCTGATCATATAATCACGGATCGTCAGGCGTTCGTCCATCTCGACATTGCTCGAGAGCTCCTCGGCCTGCATGCGGATCAGTGTGCTCTCATCCCCGAGCTCTGTAGAATAAAGGGTGAGCATCTTTTCCACTCGCTTGAAGAGTTCGGCACGCTGTACGACCTGCAATACATCCGGCAGGGTCACAACGTTGTCAAATTCCTGCACGCTCAGACGCAACAGGGCTTCTTCAAGCACGTCTTTGTATTTTTCCAGCGTTCCCAGTGCCTGGTTCGCGGTGTTCAGGAGCACACTGACATCCTTGAGGACATATTTGGATGTGCCCTTATAGATGGAGATGACACGCCGGCGCTGAGAGATACAGATCACCAGCGCGCCGGTCTGGCGCGCAGTCTGCTCTGCAGTCCGGTGCCGAATGCCTGTCTCTGTCGAAGGCACGTCAGGATCAGGCATGAGGTGGATATTGGCTGAGATGATACGCCGCATATCCGGCGAGATCAGCTCTGCCCCATCCATCTTGGCCAACTCATAGAGGTGGGCCGGAGAATACTCGGTATCGATCTCAAAGCCACCTTTCATCAGCGGTCGGATCTTGGCCGGATCGCCGATAACGATAAGGCCGCCAGTGTTGGCGCGCAGCACATTATCCAGCCCTTCACGCAAAGCAGTCCCAGGCGCCGTCTTCTTGAGGACAT
Organism: uncultured Peptococcaceae bacterium; assembly: GCA_958451915.1. Lineage (GTDB taxonomy): Bacteria > Bacillota > Peptococcia > Peptococcales > Peptococcaceae > UMGS1590. The sequence continues at coordinate 5,259 of CAUDRX010000025.1, read as the reverse complement.
CCATCAAGGCATTGGTTTCGTTTGAGATTAACTGCATGCTACTCCCTCCATAATCCATTGATCATATCGCTGATAAAGGTGCATTCCACGACTTCCATCTGCTTGATACTGAGACTTTTTTTCTGTTTCGGCACGAGGGCGCGCGTAAAGCCCATCTGCGCCGCTGCTTTGAGCCGCCGTTCAAGCTGATTGACCTGACGAAGCTCGCCGGTAAGCCCGACTTCGCCCAAAAGCAGCGTGTCAGCCGGCACCGCCCGATCGAGAAAACTTGAAACGATCGCCACCGCCGCCGCCAGATCACAGGCAGGATCATCCACACGCAGACCACCGACAACGTTGAGATAAACATCCTGATCGCTCAAACGCAGACCGGCACGTTTTTCGAGTACGGCAATGAGCATTGAGACACGGTCGTACTTGATCCCTGTCGTCAGGCAGCGCGACTGCCCATAGAACGATTTCGTCGCCAGTGCCTGGATCTCGACCAGGATCGGCCGGGACCCCTCCAAAAGCGCGGTCACTGCCGCACCGCTGATGGCGTTGGTCCGTTCAGAGAGAAAGACCCGTGCTGCATCGCCGACTTCGATCAGCCCTTCACCTGTCATATCAAAGACACCGATCTCCCCTGTCGACCCAAAACGGTTCTTGAGCCCGCGCAGCACGCGATACTGGGACTGCCGGTCCCCTTCAAAGAGGAGCACGGCATCCACCATATGTTCAAGCACACGCGGCCCTGCAACACTGCCGTCCTTTGTCACGTGACCAATGAGGATCGTTGGCACACCGACACCTTTGGCCCAGCCCATACAACTCGCCGTCACTGCGCGTAGCTGTGAGACACTGCCGGGGGCCGACTGTACCGCCGGATCAAAGATCGTCTGCACAGAATCGATGATCAGCAGATCCCAGGCGCGGCCGCGCACGATACCATCAAGCACCTCGACATTATTCTCCGTCATCACATGGATGCGCGGACTTGTTACGCCCAGCCGCTCAGCACGGTTACGGATCTGCCCCTTTGATTCTTCACCGGATACATAGAGGATATCCCCTGAGCCGTCAAGCGTCTGCATGAGCTGCATCGTCAGTGTCGATTTGCCAATGCCAGGATCCCCCGACAAAAGCACCAGCTCCCCTGGGACCAGACCACCGCCGAGCACACGATCGAGCTCCGCTGAACCGGTATTAATGCGCAACGAAGCAGAGACATCGATATCTTTCAATGTCTCTGGCTTGCCGGAATTACCGAGCGGCGTTGCAAGCTGCACGCGTCCCGGCTTCTTCTCTGCCGGTTGTGCGACCACTTCTTCCACAAGGCTGTTCCAGGCGCCACAGTCCGGGCAGCGTCCCATCCACTTCGGTGTCTGATAGCCGCATTCCTGGCAGACATATCTGCTTTTGGCCTTTGCCATCCGGTCTCTCCTCTCACAACTCATTTCAAATACAAGGTTATGTTATTCAAAAAACGATATTTACAAAAAATGCGACCTAAAAAAGGGCGCATTCATTTCAAATCTTATTCAGCTTCATCTTCGATGTCAACGATCTTCAGCGTCTTGCCCAACGGGCGCAATACCTTCAGAATAGTCGTCAGCTGAGGATCGGTCAGTCCGCGCTCCATACGGGCGATAACAGGCTGCTTGACCCCGCAGGCCGCTTCGATATTCTTCTGAGTCATCCCCATCTCGCGTCTGGTACGAAGGATCTCATGCACCAATTCCTGCTTCTTTTCGAAAATTTCATCGGTTGCTTTCATCGGTTTTCTAACTTCCCTTCCTGTAAAAATTCCTGAGTGTGGTGAACCCCTGGCCTTGCCAAAGGCGGACTCACTTGATGCGTCTCTTCCCCCCAACGCACCGAAAACACTGTATAGCATATTCATAGTTGCTAAACATTATTATCCACGGTTCATCCAGAAACGTCAAGTGCTAGGTATACGTATTTTTTATATTTTTGCTAAATCTGCAAAACCTATCTGCAACACCCAACATTGTAAATATAATACCACTTATCCAGTAGAATTTGAACCCTTTCACGACATCTTTAATAAGTTTTAAAAAAAACATAAAATCATGCTTGCTTTTTGTCGTCCTCAATGCTAATATAAATGCATGCGCCGATATAGCTCAATTGGTAGAGCAGCTGATTTGTAATCAGCAGGTTGCGGGTTCGAGTCCCATTGTCGGCTTTTTGCTGATGTGGCTCAGTTGGTAGAGCAGCTGATTCGTAATCAGCAGGTCACCGGTTCAAGTCCGGTCATCAGCTCTTTCACCGGAAGGCTTTTGCCTTCCGGTTTTTTTATTGCCCAACACACCGTGATGCGTTATCCTATAGAAAAGACTTTGAGAACGAAAGGATGAATCCATCGTGAACGAAACGCTACAACACCAGTTAAACCATCGCAGCATCCGAAAGTTCAAGAACACACCGCTCACCGACGAGCAGCGCGATCTGATCCTTGCCGCCGCCAGCCGCACACCGACATACACCTTTCTGCAGGCAGCGACTGTCATCGGCATCACTGACAAAGCCAAACTGCAGACACTCGCCGATATCTGTAAGCAACCTTACGTTGCAGAAGCAGGTTATCTCTTCATCGTCGTTGCCGACATGAACCGCAACGTCCGCATCGCTGCCGCCCAGGGCGTGCCTGCTGATGGCATGGGCCGTACAGAACGTTTTTTCCCAACGTTTTATGACGCGACGCTGATGACCATGAACATGGTCACCGCTGCTGAATCAATGGGGCTCGGCTGTGTCATTCTCGGCAGCATCAATAACGACATGCAGGCCGTGATCGAGCTTCTCGATCTGCCGGAATACACCTTCCCCTGCCTCGGGCTCGCAGTCGGTGTGCCTGACCAGGAACCCGCACTCAAACCACGCCTGCCCCGCGAGTTCGTGTTCATGGAAAACCACTACACGCCGATCACCGATCCGCTCGAAAGCCTCGCCGATTACGATGCAATCGTGCATCAGTATTACGATCTCCGCGACACCAAAAAACCTGTCGACACCTTTACCGCCCAGATGGCAGCCCGTATGGCCGACGTGCCAAAGGCTTCTCCAAGTCTGCTCGAGACGCTTCAGCACCAGGGATTCCTGAAAGAATAACGCATTTCCCTGATCCCTTTAAAAGAACGGATATCCGATCATTCTGCCGGATATCCGTTCTTTTTTCCATCTCCTTTACCGCCAGCCTCTGCAAAACCATTTTGCCGGGGCTGGCGATTTTTTGTTCACGCGAAAATAAACAGTATATAACACTTGACAACAGTTCAGCACTGTTATATACTGTTTGCAACGAGAGGAGGAATTCCAGTGAATCTCATCATCAATCACTCTCTCATGGTACCCATTTATGAACAGATCGTCGATCAGATAAAGACGCTCATCCGCCAGGGCGCACTCGTTGAAAATGACGCCCTGCCCTCGGTGCGTGCGCTCTCTAAAGAGCTCAAGATCAGCGCCCTCACCGTCAAAAAAGCCTATGACGCCCTCGAAGCCGAAGGCTTCACCCATACCATCCACGGCAAAGGCACCTACGTCGCCGCCGTAGGCAGCGAGCTGCTTCTCGAAGAACAACAAAAAGAAGTTGAAGCCGCCCTCGAACAGGCCATCGCCATAGCGCGTCGGCTCGGCATCAGCGACAGCGACCTGCGCGACTTATTTGATATCATCCTGGAGGGATCAAAATGATCACACTCGACCATCTAACAAAAGACTACGCCGGCTTTCACCTTGACTGCACGCTCAGTATCCGCCCCGGCTATGTGACCGGCCTCATCGGGCGTAATGGTGCCGGCAAGAGCACCACTTTCAAAGCCATCCTCGGCCTTATCCGTCCTGATGGCGGCAGCGGCGCCGTATTTGGTAAACCGATCGCCGAGCTCACCGCCGCCGACCGCCAGGAGATCGGTGTCGTCCTTGCTGATGCCTGTTTCAACGGCCATCTGACGATCACCGACATCATTCCTGTGATGGCCGCCCTCTTTGACCATTTCGACCAGGAAAGGTTTCGGAAACGCGCCAAAGAGATGGGCCTGCCGATGAAGAAAAAGATCAACCAGTTCTCAACAGGCATGCTCGCCAAGCTTAAAGTCCTCCTCGCCACCAGCCACAGCGCCAAGCTCCTCATCCTCGATGAGCCAACTGCCGGACTAGACCCGCTGGCGCGCGACGATCTCCTGGACGAACTGCGCGCCTTTATGGAAGAGGACGACCAACGCGCCATCCTCATCAGCTCTCACATCTCCAGCGACCTTGAACATCTTTGCGACGACCTCTATATGCTCCACGACGGCCGCATCGTCTTCCATGAAGACACCGACGTGCTCCTCAGTGACTACGCCGTGCTCAAGGTCACCCCCGAGCAGTTCAACGCCCTTGATAAGGAGTACCTCCTGCGCGTGAAGCAGGAAAACTATGGCTTCGCCTGTCTCACCAACCAAAAACAGTACTATCACGAAAATTATCCAGACATCGCTATCGAACACAGCGGTATCGACGATGTCTTTGCACTCATGATCCGAGGTGAAATACAATGAAAGCACTCCTGACCCTGGACCTCCGCTACATGATGACACAGAAGAGCTTCCTTGCGCTCATCGCCCTTGTCGGCGGTGTGATGGCTCTCACCCAAAACGACAACTACATCTTTGTCATTGGGTATCTTGGCTTTATGGGGATGATCACCGGTATGATGGCCGTCACCATGGACGACCAGAACCACGGGCTCGCCTTCCTTTTTTCCCTGCCGATCGACCGCCGCGTCTATGTGCGGGAAAAATACCTCTTCATCGCTGGCACGGGGCTCGTTTTCAGCCTCTTTGGCACCGTGCTCTGCCTGCTCTTCCGGACATTTGCAGACTACAAGGCACCGTTTTCCGAGATCCTCACCACCGCTGCCGGCACCACCTTTGTGATGATGTTCTTTATCGCCATCATGCTGCCGCTGACCCTCAAATTCGGCGTTGAGCGCGCCCGTCTCGCCATGTTCATCGCCATCGGCTTCTTCTTTGCCGCCGTAATCATCGCCGGCCTCGTTGTCAATTACGCCGATGCCCTGCCGTTCATCCAGGCCTTTCTCTCACTCGCGCCCGCCGTCCTTACAGGCATCGGTATTGCCTTTCTCATCCTCTGCCTGCGCATCTCCTACGGCGTCAGCCTGCGCATCATCCTGCGGCGCGAATTCTGACAAACACTGTTGGTTTGTCAAACATATGTTACACACTATGCAGAAAGCTTTTTAGAGTCTCT
>CAUDRX010000024.1 GCA_958451915.1 uncultured Peptococcaceae bacterium | reverse complement strand
TTCAAAAAAATCTGTCAGAACGAATGGTTTTTTATTGCTGGACATACCGGGCGCAAGATATAATGAATTTATGATGTCAACAAAGGAGGGGTTGTAATGGGACTTGTCAACGGAAATCTTGTGCGCTGTCTTGCTGATGCCGGGCTTGTGGCGGCTGATGCCGACTGGTCAGAGCGGGATGTGCTGGACAGCTGGCTGGCGCGGCAGGGTGTAGCGCTGGCTGATGCACAGGCAGTGCTGGATGCATATTTTGGCATGCAGTATCTGCCGCTGGCAGCGCAGACGCGGCTTCTGGAACTGCCGCTTGGGCCTGAGGCAGGCGATTGGCGTGCCTACCAGCTGCCGTTTGAGGCACGCTGTGTCTGTGTGCGGCCGCCGAACGCACGTGAGCGGCGTGCTTATGAAGCTGGCTGTGCGGGTATGCCGCTGGCTCTGACGGATGCAGTGCGTGTGCAGGCGGCGCTCCTGAACGCGCTCCTTCCGCAGCAGACAGTGCAGGCCGCAAAGCGGCGGCTGATACGGCTGGAGACGCTGAGGGAGCAGCCACAGGGACATGTTGATGGTGTGATCGCCCGCATCCTGGCCGATGCGATCGCTGCAGAGGCGACAGACATCCACTTCTACCCCATGTGTGGTGAACAGCGTGTGGTCTTCCGCGTGGCAGGACGGCTTCTGACCTACGCAGTCCTGCCGCTCACTGCGGCCGATGGGCTGATCAACAAGCTCAAGCTCCTGGCGGAGATGGATATCGCAGAGCATCGCCTGCCTCAGGATGGGCACATCCTTCTGGAAGCCGGTGGCGCAGTTTATAACCTGCGTCTTGGCACACTGCCGCTGTACGAAGGGGAAAAGCTGGTGATCCGCCTCCTGCCGGCTGCGCAGCGGCGGGAGACCTTTGCGGCACTGGGCTTTTCGAGCGCACAGGAGGCGGTGATGCAGCGGCTCCTGGCACGGCGACAGGGGCTTTTGCTCCTGACGGGGCCGACGAACAGCGGCAAGACCACGACCCTTTACGCTTGTTTGCGGGCGTTGGTGCGGGATGACGACCTCGTCTACACGATCGAGGATCCTATCGAAGCGGTGCTCGCGGAGGTGCAGCAGATGCAGGTGAACCCACGCAGCGGTTTTACCTTTGCGGCAGGGCTGCGCGGCATTCTGCGCGCAGATCCGGATGTTATCGCTGTGGGTGAGCTGCGCGATGGAGAAACGCTGGAGATCGCAGCCCGTGCGGCGCTGAGTGGTCAGCTGGTGATCGCAACGCTGCACGCTTACGATGCCCATCAGGCGGTAAGCCGTATGAGGGATCTGGGACTTGGCGACCGTATGCTCAGCACTGTGCTCCTGGCGGTGGTAAATCAGCGGCTCCTGGCGGCGCCGTGCAGTCATTGCGGTGGCAGCGGCCGGGATGAGAAGGAGCAGCTCTGTCCGTACTGTCTGGGCACAGGCGAAGCCGGACGCTCGGGCGTGCAGGAGATCTGGGTGCCGGACGAAGCGGAGCGGATGGCGATCGAAGCGGGGACCAGCAGTTTCCTGCTGCGTCAGGAAGCATTGGCGCATGGCTTTGAGACTCTCTGGCAGACGGCGCAGGCGCGGGGGCTCATGACAGCATCTGAAGAAGGGTGGCTGGGATGACGTTATTTATCTATCATTACGTAGATGAACGGGGAAGGAGCCGGCTGGCCTGGCAGCGTGCCCAGGATGCGGTGGATTGCTGTCGCCTTTTGGCGGGCTGTGGGATCTATCCGGTGCACCTCGTTGCTCTTGCGCGTCCGGCTTTCCTGCGCGGGCGTGGGATCACGCCGCGCACGCTGGCGATGCTCTTTCGTCAGCTGGCACTGGCAGTGGAGAGCGGGGTGCCGCTATTGGAAGCGCTGCATTTTATTCGGCAGGAAACGGCAAGTGAGCGCGAGCGGGCACTGCTCTCCCGCCTGGAAAGCGGGATGCTGGCAGGCAAGGGCTTTTCCCAGACGCTCGCAGACGAAGCGGGCGTGGCCCCCATGATCTGCCAGTGGCTGGCCATTGGTGAGCGGCAGGGACGCCTTGCCGAGGTCCTGCTGGAGGTCACACGTTATCTGGAAGAACAGGAACGCTTCAAAAAGCGCCTGGAACAGCAACTGCTCTACCCGCTGGTCGTACTGGCGGCTGTGCTGCTTTTGGGGGCGTTCCTCAGTCTGGGGCTTCTGCCGGTGCTGACACGGCAGTTTATGGGGGTTGAGGAAGAGGTGCCGTTGATCCTGCGCATCTTTCTCATACTGCATGATGTACTGGCAGAAGGCGGCTGGCTGCTGCTCCTGGCGGCAGTGATTGCGCTCACTGGCTGGTATGTTATCGAACGGCAGCGAGCGACACGCTCGCCGCGGGCGCGGCGCTGGCTGCTGCGGCATCTGCCGGCTTTGAAACAGTTGGCGGTGCTGCGCTGGTATGTACCCTTTGCGCGACTGCTGGGGCAGATGCTCGCAGCCGGGGTGCCGGCTGGTGAGAGCCTGGCGGCTCTGGAGCGCTATTTTGAGCGCTCACTTTTCGCGTCTGATGTGAAGGAGATCGCGCAGACAACACGTCATGGCGGAAAATTGTCCCAGGCGGTCGCGGCGATCGAATGGGTGCCGCCTCTGGCACGGCAGATGCTCCAGAGCGGCGAGCGGGTCGGGCGCCTGCCGGAAGCGTTCAGAGAATCAGCGGCATATTATGAAGAGTTGATCCTTGAGCGTGTGGGGTTGTGGGTCCGCTTCATCGAGCCGCTGGCGATCGTGCTGCTGGGGGTCTTTGTCCTGTTTCTGGCGCTGGGGCTTTTTGTGCCAGTGCTGGATTCTTATCAGGCGCTTCTGGTGCAGTAAGGAGGCAGTATGGAACAACGGCGTGCGTTCACATTGCTGGAGCTCATTGTGGTCCTTGTCATCATCGGTGTTCTGGCGACTCTGGTCGGTGTGCGTGTGACAGGGGTCGTGCAGGAAGCACGCCAGACGCGCATCGAGGCCGATCTGGCGATGCTCGTGACAGCAGGGGAGCAGTATCTGCAGCGCCATCCTGGTGAGTGTGCTGCTGACCAGGCGTCGCTGGTGGCGGCTGGTACCCTGGCAGAGGTGCTGGAGAGTCCGGTGCAGGGGTATGCTTATGCCGTCACTGCGCAGGATGGAATGGTGACGGCGAGACTGGAGAAAGGCGATGAGGTTTATGAAAAAGGGGATTTTCGGGCAGAACAGACATCGGAACGCCTTTACCTTGATCGAACTGGTGGTGGTCCTGGCCATCTGCGGGCTGCTTCTGGCGGTGACAGTGCCGCGGCTGGGCGCTCTCTATGACCGCCAGCTGGTGGAACAGCAGGCGCGGCTCCTTGAAAGAGACCTCATCTGGCTGCGCAGTGAAGCCCGGCGCAGCGGCGAGAATGCAGCGTTCAAACGCCAGGGCAGTACGAGTTACAGCTTGACTGTACAGGGTGAAGACGGTCCGCGTTCAGAGATGCGGGCACTTGTGAGTGATCGGCTCAGGCTTTCTGCGACCTCGACAGGCGGGCAGATCGTTTTCCGCCCCCGCGGTACCGCATATGAAAAATGTACCGTGACGCTGCGCTGCGGCGAGGCGGTGCGCACGGTGGTCGTGAACAATCTGGGCCGCATTCGTGTAGGGGTGGCGTCATGAAGGGACGTCGCAGTGCGATGACGCTGATCGAGATGATCGTCTGCCTGGCCATCGTGGCGATCTGTTTTGCAGCATTGGTGCGGGGCATTGGCAGCATGGGGCTCCTGGCAGCTCAGGAAGAAGAGGATGCGGCCCTCGTGGCGGCGATAGAGACGCGCCTGAGCGCGCTGGAAGCGGCACCGCCAGAAGCCCGGTCGGGTCGTCTCACAGGCGGCTGGTATTATGAGACCCAGTTTGCCGATGGGGTCTACATACTCCATGTTTATCATGAGAAACGCGGCGAAGCCTACGACTTTCTGGTCCGGGAGGGGCCGTTATGAGACGCCGGGCTTTTACACTGATCGAGATGCTCTGTGTGCTGGCGATCACGGCCGTCCTCACAGCACTCGCGGCGAATGCTGCGGCAAACAGCATCGGCTGGGCGCGTGCGGGCTTTGAAGAAGATGTGATCACCGAGCAGTTCGAGCAGGCGCTGGATCTTATCGAAGACGATGTGCGTCAGGCCAAGGACATCGATGACGGGGCCTGGGCCGGCAGAGATCCGGCGGCGGTCCGTACCAGTGTGGCGCTGCATCTGCGGACCGTTGATAGCGGTGATGAGGCGCGGGAGGGTACGGTGGTCTATTCGGTGCACCTCAGTGATGGGGTGTATAATGAAGAGAACCCACCGGAACGGCCGCGCGCGAGCGCCATCCTCTATCGTGAAGAGAATGACAGCATCCACAGCGGCGGCCGTCAGTCGGTGGCACTGTACCTCAATCTCAATCAGGATGATCCTCACGGCATGACGGTGACGTACCACGATCGCTCAGGGGCGCGCTGCACGCTGGGTGATGATGTTGCCAGTGTGCATGTGCAGCTGGCTGGAACGACGAAGGATGGTATGACGGTGACATGCGCGCGACGGATCCCGCTGTCGGCGAAATTTGCTTCATAAAAGGAGGGGCCTATGGGAACGGTGTTATTTTACGAAGAGAGTGATCCTGAGACATTGACAGTCGCTGCTTATGATGCTGGTGAAAGGCGCTGGCAGGCGGTGGCACAAAAGGCGTCGCTGGCGCTCTGGCTCAGGCAGGCTCACGAGGAGGGGCGCCTCAGCAGACAGGATGCGTTCTTCTGCGTTTTGGCAGAGTCGCAGCTGGTGCGAGCCCTGATCGCTCTGCCAGCGGGGCTTAGACCGTCACAGCAGCGCGGCATGGCGGCAAGCCATCTCATCCCGCGGCTGGGTGAAAAGCCGGCGGCGATCCACCTCGTTTCTCTCGCGGGCACATCGCTCACGTCGGTGACGGCGCTTTCAGCGGAGACGCTGGCACAGGTGACAGCGCCGTTCGGGCGCTATGCTTCCCGGCTTCAGTTTGTCGGTGCAGCAGACCTCTGGCTGGCGCGGCAGGCGGTGCTGCCGGATGGTTACTATATCCTGCAGGGACAGCTCTGGACGGCAGTGGTGGCGACAAGCGGCGGCAGGGTCGTTGACGGCTGTGCAGGAACCGGCGAAAGTGCACTGGTGATGCACCAGGCACTGCGCGAAGCCCACCAGGATGTTGACTGGCAGCCGACACAGCCGACGGCCCAATCTCTGCCGCCGGGCGAAGGCGCCCCGGACGTTTCGCGCCTGGCACTGGCGGCATTCCGGGCACCCGTGGTGGGCGACGGTTGGCGGGGCGATAAAACGATGGCGGCACTTTTCCTGGGCTGTGTGGTCGTTCCCGGACTGCTCGCGCTGGCGCTCATGTTCTGGCCGCAGGCAGAGGCGCCGTCCGAAGATGCCCAACTGGAAACGGCTTCTGAGGTGCGGCGCAGCAGCTACAGCACCCTTTTGTCCCAGGCATACAGTGTCAAGAGCGAACGTATCACCCTGCTTTCACAGGACGCTGGTGAGGGCGTGCTGGCGCTCAGCGGGCGCTGCGCCGAGACGCTGGATCTGGCAGATTATATGAAAAGCCTCGCGGCAGCGGGGCCGCAGCTGCAGCCGCTCCTGCTCGAGCTGACGCGGGTCGGGGAAGAGGATGGTTATCATTATGAGTTTGTCTTGCAGATCGGCGAAGGGGGAGAGATCATATCATGAGCATCCGCAAAGGTTATCTCTATGCCCTGCTCCTGGCACTGGGGCTCCTCCTCTGGACACAGGTCCTGGATGCCTGGCAGGCAGCGCCGCAGGCGCCTGCGGCTGAGACCATGTCTGCTGACCAGGAAGGTATGGGCCAGGTGCCCTGGACGAGCGCGGAAGCGGTCTATGAATGCAGCATGAAAGCACAGGAGCTGGGGCTCGTGCTCTCACAGATGCACCTGGCCAGCGATGTCCGCCAGGGCAGCATGGATGTGCTGGGACCACGGGAAGCGCTGCAGGATTTTTATATCTGGCTGGAGACGGAAGGCTGTTTCCGTGAGATCCTTGCCTTCCGGATGGAGACCGAGGACGACGCGGCCAGCCGTCTCAGCATCAGTTACCAATTATAAACAGAAAGGAGGGGCCTGCATGAAACGCCCAGGCAATATCTTGATCATGACCTTGATCGCCTGTGCCATGCTGGCCCTTGTCCTGACAGCAGGGGTGCAGCTTGCCAGCCTGAAAACAGCCAGTCAGGCGGCACAGCTGGAAAATCTCCAGCTCGAGCAGCTGCATCGCACAGCTGTGGCCGATACCCTTGAAGCCCTCAACGCGTCTGGAGAGAAGGTTTCCAGTGGGCGTGTTGTTCTGTCTGACACGCCGCTCTCCGGACAGAAGCGGCAGGTGACGGTGCAGGCGAGCGAAGGTGATCTTCTGACATTAGAGAGCGAGAGCCGGCTGGCAAACGGCGGCCGGCGGCTGCATCACATCCAGGTCCTGGCCCTGCCACTGGAAGAGCGGTTCGGTTTTGCAAAGGAGCGTCGCGCACTCTATCATTCTGTGGGGCACGATGTGCCGGATCGCTGGCTGACAGAGCATCAGGACGCAGATCTTGTGGTCCTGTGCGACAAGCGCCCAACGCGGCGTTACCGCATTGGCGACGGCGATGCGCTGCTGGCGCTTTCCGGGAGCCTTTATGTGCGCGCGCTTTCAGCCGGTGACTTCGAAGCGTGGCTGGAAACGCCGCTCAGCCTCGGCGGTCACGCCGTCTTTGGCGGCGATCTGCGGCTGGAAAGCGATTTGAGTTGCAAAGAAGCGTGGATTGATGGTACACTGACCATCGGTGAAGGTATGAGGCTTCAGGCAGAGACCGTTACCTTGGGCGAGGATATCCCGGCAGAGACCCTTGCAAGGATCGAGGCCGCGACCATCTATATGCCGCATCCGCCGGACGAAGCGGAGGATGCGGCAGAGGAAACCGTGATCCGGCCGCTTCCGGATGAAGAAGGGCCGACGCCGTCAGACACTGCCTATCTCATGCTTCAGCAACTGGATTAAATAAAGGAGGTCAACGATCGATGCAATATGAAAAAAGATTGAAACGTTTTCAGACATGGCTCGAGGCGCAGGGGGATCAATATGATGCGATCCTCATCTCCGATCGTTCCAATATCCGCTATCTCAGCGGCTTTACGGGAACATTTGCCTATCTGGTCATCAGCCGTGACAAGGCGTTCATCCTTACCGATTCCCGATATACGATGCAGGCGCGTCAGCAGAGCGTGCATTTTTCACTTGTCAAACTGGAACGCTACACGCCGCCGATGAGCATCGCCAGACTTTGCGAGCAGCAGGGCTGGGCTGTGCTTGCTTTCGAGCGCAATGACCTGTCCTTTGATTTCTATGACCGCCTCAAATCCTGTTTCGGCCGCGTCAATCTGATCCCGGTCGAAAACGCTGTGGAGCAGTTCCGCGCTGTCAAGGACGCCGAAGAGATCGAGATCATCCGCACTGCCGAGCATATCGGCGATGCCGCCTTCCAGCACGTGCTGGAGATCCTGCGACCGGGCATGAGCGAACGGGAAGTCGCCTTCGAGCTGGAGATGGCCATGCGCCGACAGGGCGCCAGCGGCCTCAGCTTCGACACCATCGTTGCTTCCGGTATGCGCTCGGCGATGCCTCACGGCGTGGCGTCCGATAAAAAGATCGAGAAAGGCGATCTCGTTGTCTTTGATTTTGGCTGTGTATACGAAGGTTACTGTTCTGATATGACGCGAACCATTGGCGTTGGGTCTTTGAGCGAGGCCCAGAAGGACCTCTATCATCTCGTTCTGAAGGCGCAGACTGCCGCCCTTAAAGCGGTGCATGCGGACATCGTCGGAGAAAAGATGCAGGACCTTGTGCAGGCCATCTTTGATAAAGCAGGCTTTGGCAGCTATTTCGGCCATGGCCTCGGCCACAGCGTTGGACTTGACATCCACGAAGAACCGCGCTTTTCACGTAATGTCAAGGAGAAGATCCCGGCAGGTACCGTGATCAGTGTAGAGCCTGGCCTTTATGTGCCAGGTATCGGCGGTGTGCGCATCGAAGACCTCATCGTTCTCAAACCGCTCGGTTACGAAAACCTTGCGCAGTCACCGAAAGAGCTTCTGATCGTTTGATCGACGGGAAATATTGATAATTTCCTTGCGCTACGGTATAATAAATTAGACGTTATTTTTTAGGAGGAGTTTAACGCATGATTTCATCCAACGATTTCAGACCAGGCGTCACCATTGAATACAATGGCGATCCTTGTCAAGTACTCGAATTCCAGCATGTAAAACCAGGTAAAGGCGCTGCTTTTGTCCGCACAAAGCTGAAAAATCTCAAGACCGGTGCGACCACCGAACTGACCTTCCGCGGCGGCGAAAAACTGCCAAAGGCCACCATCGATCGTGCGATGATGCAGTATCTCTATTTTGATGGCGATAACTATGTATTCATGGATAACAATACCTACGAGCAGGTTGGCCTGACTGTTGACCAGCTCGGCGGCGGCGAAAAGTTCCTTAAAGAGAACATGGACTGCCAGATCAACAGCTATAATGGCGATGTTCTTGGCGTTGAACTGCCAAACACCGTTGAGCTGACCGTTACCGAAACTGAACCAGGGATCAAGGGTGACACCCAGTCCGGCGGTACCAAGCCGGCAACGATGGAGACCGGCGTTGTTGTCAACGTTCCGTTCTTTGTCAACACTGGCGACGTACTCCGCATCGACACGCGTACCGGCCAATACATCGAAAGAGCGTAAGCACTGAGAAAGACCGAAAGGGGTTTCAAGAAAATGGATTTATCGCAGCACGCAGCTTATCTCAAAGGTTTGGCAGAAGGCAAGGGCCTGACGGAAGATGCGCTTAAAGGCGATTTTGTCAAGGCGCTCCTGTCCTGCCTGGAAGACATGGCAGAAGAGATTGAATCACTCGAAGAGTATGTACATGAACTGACCGAATATGCAGAAGCCATCGATGAAGACCTCGGTGACATCGAAGAGGTTGTTTTTGACGAATTTGACGATGACGACGCTTATTTCGATGATGATGACATTTTCGTTGAAACGGAATGCCCTGTCTGCGGTGAGACCGTAGGTTATTACCAGGGCGATTATGATGAACCAGTCGAAGTGCTCTGCCCAAACTGTGACGCTGTCGTAGCTGTTTTGGGAAAAGACGATGAATATGAAGAAGTGGAAGATGATGAAATCGTCCTCGATGAAGAGCTGGACGAAGACTGATTCTGCTGCGAAAGGGATTGGCCTGTTAGCGGGGAATTGACTTTCATTCTTACTGGAAAAGGAAGAAGCCTTTGCCTGTTTTGGCAAAGGCTTCTTTAAGTTTTAGGCATCCATCGGCAAGGGAGGCATGACATGCAGAAAACAAAACATGATATCGTCATAGAATACATCGAGAGCCTGGACATCGGCGAAAAAGTATCGGTGCGGCAGCTCGCGCGCCAGATGAACATCAGCGAAGGCACTGTCTATCGTGCCATCAAGGACGCTGAGAACGATGGATTGGTGTCGTCTATTCCGAAAGTCGGTACCATTCGCATTGAACAGGAAAAGGAGCGCTCCATCGATTCCCTGACCTACCGTGAACTGGCGAACATCGTTGAAGGCCAGCTCCTGCATGGCAAGGACAAGAGTGAGAGTGCGCCGAAGGCTTTTTTTGTGGCATCGAGCCTTGCCCATCTCCGGGAAAAAAAGCCGCTGCCATCGACGATGCTCATCTGTGAATACAACGAAGACCTTGTGGAATACGCCTACAGCAATGAACTGCCGATGATGCTCATCGGGGACAGCGGTATTGCCGCCAAGCATCGCATCGAAGCACTGCCGGATGAGCTGGTTGTGATCTCAACACCGTATGATATCTTCGATGCCATCATCGCCATCAACCAGGCGATCGTCGGCAGTGTGCAGCAGCGTGAACTTATCACCATTGCTGACATCATGACCACTGATCCTTACGTACTGCAGCCGATGGACACTGTAGGTGACTGGCAGGAACTGAGCCTGCAGACGGGGCACCGGGAATTTCCGGTGGTCAATGCCGACGGGCGGCTCGAAGGCATGGTGACAGCGTATGACGTGACAGGGGTCTCTCCGTCGACTTACGTGGAAGAGATCATGACGCCCAACCCTGTGGTCGTGCACAGTGACACGCTCGTGAGCTACCTCGGTCGTCTGCTCGTGCTCGAACAGGTCGAGCTGGTGCCGGTCGTTGACGCGGATAATGGTCTGATCGGTGTCGTTGGTCTCAAGGATTTCATCGAAGCGCAGCAAACGATGCAGAAGCAGCCACATCTTGGCGATACGTCTGATAACATCTGTATGAGTGGCTTTTCTGTGGTGGCGCGTGAACCGGACGTGATCCTTTCCGGACGCATCATCCCCTACATGCTCGATGAGTACGGCAATCTCAGCATGGGCACCTGCAACATCTTCAGCGCCAATGCAGCAGTCATCGCCCTGCGGGTGGTGAAGAACCTGCAGGGGCAGGCTTTCCAGGTCTACACGCGCTTTTACAGGACCGTCGGCGCCGATGAAGAAGTTTATCTCCTTCCGATCCTCTCTGAGATCGAAGGGCACCACCATGCATCGGTGCGCATCGAGACGCTTGACGGTGCACTTGTCGCCATCAGTGACGTGGATCTCCTGATCCGTGAAAGTTGACAGAGGGTGCTGTGATGAGACCATTTGTCCATTTGCACAACCATACCGCCTATAGTCTGCTGGACGGGGCCGGGCGCATCACTGATGAAGTGGCGCGCGCTGCGGAACTGGGGATGCCGGCTTTGGCGATCACCGACCATGGTGTCATGTACGGCGCCGTGGAGTTTTATCGTGCCTGTAAAAAGGCCGGCATCAAGCCGATCATCGGATGCGAGGTCTATGTGGCGCCGCGCAGCCGCTTCGACAAAGAGAGCAAGGTTGACGCTGCGCCTTATCACCTCATCCTTCTGGTCAGGAACGAGCAGGGGTATCGCAATCTTTGCAAGCTGGTCTCGCTGAGCTCGATCGAAGGCTTTTATTATCATCCCCGTGTGGACCGTGAACTCATCAGCCAGTATCATGAGGGGCTCATCGCTATGAGTGCCTGTCTGGGTGGAGAAGTGCCAAGACGGCTCATGGAGGACGACATGGAGGGGGCACGGGAAGCGGCTGAGTGGTACCAGTCGCTTTTTGGCGAAGACTATTATTTCGAGCTGCAGAACCATGGCATTCCCGAACAGGTCAAGGTCAACGACGGTTTGCATGTATTGAGCCGGGAACTTGGCGTGAAACTGGTCGCGACCAATGACAATCACTATGTTCAGGCCGAAGACGCTGAGGTCCAGGATGTGATGCTCTGTATCCAGACGGCGACGACATTGGACGCTGAGGAGCGCATGCGTTTCAGCGGCAGAGAGTATTATTTCAAGAGCTACGACGAAATGCTGAGAATGCTGCCGGATGATGTTGAAGCTTTGGATGAGACGGTACGCGTGGCAGAAAAATGCGATTTTGATTTTACGCTGGGGCACAATTACATGCCGGATTTTGACACGCCGGACGGGCAGGACCACAAGAGCTACCTGCGGAGTCTCTGTGAAGCAGGCATTGTCCGACGTTATCCAAACGCCGGTGAAGAAGTACGTGCGCGTCTGGATTATGAGCTCGGTGTCATTGACAAGATGGGCTACAATACGTATTTCCTCATCGTCTGGGATTTCGTCAACTATGCCAAGCGCAGCGGCATCTTCGTTGGACCGGGACGTGGCTCGGCAGCGGGCAGCATCGTCAGCTACCTGCTTGGCATCACTGATATCGATCCGCTCAAGTATCAGCTGCTCTTTGAACGTTTTCTCAATCCGGAGCGTGTCAGCATGCCGGATATCGATATTGATTTCTGTTATGAGCGACGTGGCGAGGTTATTGATTATGTCGCGCGCAAATATGGCTCTGACCACGTCACGCAGATCATCACCTTCAACAGCATGCTCGCCAAAGGGGCGGTGCGTGATGTCGGACGCGTCATGAATGTGCCGCTCTCGCTGGTCAATAAGGTGACCAAGCTCATCCCGAACGAGCTGGGCATCACATTAGACAAGGCCATCGCTGCTTCCGATGAGCTGCGTGCCCTTATCGACAGTGACGAGATGATCGCGCGTATGATCCGCATGGCAAAGAGCCTTGAGGGTCTGCCCCGCAACGCCGGGGTGCACGCAGCCGGCGTTGTTATCTCGGCGGAGCCGGCGGATCATTATCTGCCGCTGCAGAAGACCAAAGAAGATGCGCTCATCACTCAGTATCCAAAGGATGATGTTGAAGCCATCGGCTTGCTGAAAATGGACTTCCTTGGCCTGCGCACGCTGACTGTTGTCGGCAAGACCATCGAGTCGGTGAAAGCGCGTTACGGTGAGACCATCGATTTCAGCACTATCCCGGACAATGATCCGGCAACCTACCGCATGCTCGCCGAAGGCGATTCGATCGGTGTCTTTCAGCTGGAAGGCAGCGGCCTCCGCGCCATCCTCAAAGAGCTCGCGCCGAACGATCTCGAGGACATCATTGCGCTGGTAGCGCTCTATCGGCCAGGCCCGCTGGGCAGCGGCATGGTGGAGGATTTCATCGCGCGTAAGCACGGAGAACAGGCCATCACCTATCTCGATCCGAAGCTGGAACCGATCCTCAACACCACCTATGGTGTCATCCTTTATCAGGAGCAGGTCATGCAGATCGCATCTAGTCTCTGTGGCTTCACCCTTGGAGAAGCAGATATGCTGCGCCGCGCTATGGGCAAGAAAAAGCCAGAGATCATCGCTGGCTACAAGACACAGTTCATCGAAGGCGCGCAGAAAGGCGGCACCTCGGCTGAGACGGCGCAGAAGATCTTCGAGCTCATCGAATACTTCGCCGGCTATGGTTTCAACAAGAGCCACAGCGCTGCCTATGGCCTGCTTGCTTTTCAGACGGCCTGGCTGAAGTGTCATTATCCGAAGGAGTTTATGGCGGAGACGCTGAACTCCTTTATAGACCGTCTCGATAAGGTGACCTTTTATATCGGTGAATGCCGCCGTCTTGGTATTCCGGTGCTGCCGCCGGACATCAATGCCAGCGGTGTCGGTTTCACCGCGACCAGTGAGGGCATCCGTTTTGGACTGAGCGCCATCAAGGGCGTTGGTCAGCATCCTGTGGATCTCATCTGTCAGGCACGGGAAGAAGGGCCCTTCACTTCTTTTCAGGATTTCTGTACCCGGGCAGAGATCGGCGCCACGCTTAACAAGCGTGTGTTGGAAGCGCTCATCAAATGTGGCGCTTTTGATTCCCTGGGGCAGGGTACGCGCGGCTTGCTGGCGGTGCTCGATGAATGTGTGGCCCAGGCACAGCAGCTGCAAAAACAGCGCAACTCCAACCAGATGTCGCTCTTTGATCTCGTGGATGCGCCTGCCCTCAACGAAGTGCGGGTGGAGATCCCTGCGCAGGAGGATTTCAGTAAGAACGAGCGCCTGCGCTATGAAAAGGAGCTTCTTGGCATCTATGTCAGTGGCCATCCGCTGGACAGTTATATGGACCGCATCAGGGAGGTCGCCAGCTGCAGCATCGGCGAGATCGATGAGGACCGCGATGGTGTGACACTCGTGCTCTGCGGCATCCTTTCCGGCATTCGCATGCAGACGACAAAGAAGGGCGACCTCATGGCCTATGCCTCTCTGGGAGACCTTGACGGCGACATCGATCTGCTCATCTTCCCGCGCACACTGCCAGCAGTGCGCAGTCAGCTCGAGGAGAACCATATCTGTCGTGTCGTCGGGCGTGTCAGTATCCAGGATGACGAGCGTAAGGTTTTCGTTGAGACCATTGAACCGCTGCCGCTGCAGCAGGTGGACCCGGCGAAGGCACCGGTGCGGCTCTTCGTCAGGATCACCAAAGACCTTTACTACGATGACGAGACGGTACTGCAGTTTCTCTCACGAGAACCCCGCGGCGAGGTACCGGTGTATTTTTGCTACCTGCCCGACAACCGTATCGTGCTCCTTAATGACCGCTACTGGGTCAATGATGATCCGGCGCTGTGGTCACGCATGAGAGAGAGTTTTGGCGCAGAGAACCTTAACATCAAGCGCCGCTCATCTGTCTGAATCCATAAAAAAGCCCTGACTGCCAGAGAGCAGCCAGGGGCATTCAAATAAAAAAGAACAAAAGGAAAGAACCATTTATGAAAATCGCAGTTTATTCAGGAACCTTTGACCCTATCACCAACGGCCATATGTCGATCATCAAACGCGCCGTCAAGCTGTTTGACAAGGTCTATATCGCAGTCGCCGAGGAGACCTACAAAAACACACTTTTCAATGTTGATGAGCGTGTGGAGCTGGTCAAGGCAAGCACCGCCGACATGCCAAACGTGGAAGCGGAGAAGTTTACCGGTCTGCTCGTTGATTACGCCCAGACCCGCGGCGCCTGCGCCATCGTGCGTGGCCTGCGCGTGATCTCAGACTTTGAATATGAGATGCAGATGGCGTCTTTTAACCGCCACCTCAACCCATCCATCGAAACCGTCTTTTTTACGGCCGATGGGGAATTTTCCATGGTCAGCTCGAGTATGATCCGTAATATCGCCAGCCTTCACGGCAATATCAGGGATTTCGTTCCGGCGCCGGTCTACGATGCGCTGCAGAAGAAATACTGATCAGCGTTCGCGGGCAAAGGCCACGAGCTCAGACAGGTGAGAGATCATGTAGGTCGGCTCAGCGGCCAGGAGACTGTCGAGGTTACACGCTGTAAAACGAACGCCTGCGGTATCCACGTGGGCGTTTTTTCCACAATAGATGTCATTGGGGCTGTCGCCGATCATCAGAGCATCCTCCGGCGCACATCCGATGGCGCGCAGAGCGTATTCGACCGGTGCAGGATCGGGTTTGTGAGCGGTTGTCTTTTCCGGGCCGATGAGCACGTCGATGAGGTCGCTGATGCCGATGTAGGCCATCTGCGCGGTGGCGTTGACCTCTTTTTTTGAGGTGACGATGGCGCAGGTGCAGCCGCGGGCATGCAGCGCTTCAAGGGTCGCGCGGGCGCCATCGACGGCATGCAGGAGCGTGAATCCAACAGCATCGGAGCGCAGGCGGTAGACGCGCAGGAGTTCCGCAGCATTGGCAGGATCGAGGCCTTCGAGGGCTTCGGCCAGCGGGATGCCAAAGGTATCGGTGATCGTCCGGCGTGGCAGCTCGCGGCCGGTGACGGTACGGAAAGCGTACTGGAAACAGCTGATCACGTGCTCGTTGCTGTCGAGCAGGGTGCCGTCAAAATCGAAGAGAAAAGCAGAGTAACGTTTCATGAAAACCTCCAAAATGAACAGGGGTGGATCTATGGCACATTTAACAGATGCAGTCGGGACGGTCAAAGGCATCGGTCCAAAGAAGCAGCGGCTTCTTGCGGCGATGGGCATTCACACACTGGCGGATGCGCTGGCCTGTTATCCGTTCCGTTATGACGACTGGAGCGAGCTGGCACCGGTGCGCACATTCTATGAGCGTGAAACAGCCGTTTTCGCCGGGCGCGTGGCGCAGATCGATGTCAAAAACACCGGCCGCCGTAATTTCAAGGTTGTCAAGGCGCTGCTCGAAGGCGAGCAGGGTGAGATCGTGGCGACCTGGTTTGGCCGCTATCAGGTGGAAAAGTACCTGTATCCCGGCACCCATGTCCTCGTCTATGGCCGTGTCAACACGCGTATGGGGCTGGAGCTCCAGGTGCAGGAGCATCGTTTTTATAAGAGTGCGCGCGATCTGGCGCGGCTTTTGGTCGTGCATCCAGTCTATAGTTTAACAGAAGGCATTGGCAAAGTCGATATGCTCCATCTCACAGACGCTGCGCTTGCTGCGCTGGCAGAAGTGCCGGAGCCGCTGAGTGAGGAGCAGTGTGCCGCCTATGATCTGCTCCCTTACCGACAGGCTCTGCGAGAGATCCACCGGCCTCAGGACATGCAGCAGGCACAGGCGGCTTTTACAGCGCTGGTCGTCTATGAATTCCTTGCCCTCACACTCTGGGGACAGGTCTCTCGCGGCCGCACCCAGACAGGGGTGGCGCATAGTGCTGAGCCGGTGCTCGCAGAAAAGTTCGTGGAAAGCCTGCCTTATACGCTGACTGGCGCGCAGACCCGCGCCATCGCGGAGATCCGTCAGGATATGCAGGTGCCTTCGCAGATGCACCGACTGCTCCAGGGGGATGTTGGCAGCGGTAAGACGAATGTCGCATTTTATGCCATGCTGACAGCGGTCTCATGCGGTCACCAGGCGGCCCTGATGGCGCCGACAGAGGTTTTGGCGCGTCAGCATTTCGCAGGCGCCCAGCGGGCTTTTGCACCGCTGGGCGTGAAGACAGCCCTGCTCACCGGGCAGATGAAGAAGCGTGAGAAGGAAGCGGTGCTCGCTGGTCTTGCCGATGGCACGATCGACTGTGTTGTCGGTACTCACGCCCTTATCGAAGATCCTGTGCAGTTCAGGAGCCTTAGCCTCGTTGTCATTGATGAGCAGCATCGTTTCGGTGTGCGTCAGCGTGATGCGCTCGAGCGCAAGGGCCATCATCCTGATCTCCTTGTCACTACCGCAACACCGATCCCGCGCTCATTGGCGTTGACTGTCTACGGTGACCTGGCGCTGACCGTGATCGATGAGATGCCAAAGGACCGCCAGAAGGTCCAGACCATGTGGATCAATTCGCCGCGCCTGGCTGCCATGTACGGCTTTATCCGTGAGGAGCTCAGCAAAGGGCACCAGGCCTTCATCGTCTGTCCGCTCGTTGAGGAATCCGAGAAGATCGACCTCGAGAACGCCATTTCCCTGGCCGCGCAGCTGCAGCAGGATGTTTTTCCGAGCTGGCAGGTAGGGCTTTTGCACGGCCGTATGCGTGCCGATGAGAAGGAAGAGGTAATGGAAGCTTTCCGCACGCGCCAGATCCAGGTCCTCGTTTCGACGACAGTCATCGAAGTCGGCGTCGATATCCCGAATGCCACCATCATGGTCATCATGAACGCCGAGCGTTTTGGTCTCGCCCAGCTGCACCAGCTGCGTGGGCGTGTCGGACGCGGCAGCGAGAAAAGCTATTGTATCCTCGTCAGTGACACCCGTTCGGAGGAGGGGCAGGCACGCATGAAACTGATGGCGACCACAGCCAATGGCTTTGAGATCGCCGAAGAGGATCTGCGCCAGCGCGGTCCCGGCGAGCTCCTGGGTCTGCGCCAGCACGGTCAGGGCCTCTTCAGGCTGGCGCGCCCTGGTTTCCACCAGATGGAGCTGGCGCTGGCCGAACGCATCGCAGCGGATATTGCCGGGGCGCCGCTCAGTGAAGGGGCACGCGCCATGGTACAGAGCATTGAACAAAAGATCATCCCGTAAGGAGGAACCATGAGGATCATAGCAGGAGAACGCCGGGGCGCGAAGCTGGATGCCGTGCCCGGAATGAACACACGGCCCACCGCTGACCGCGTGAAGGAAGGGCTCTTCAATGTCATCCAGATGGACATCACGCCTGAGACCCGTGTCCTTGATGTATTTGCCGGCACGGGCGCCCTTGGCCTTGAAGCTTTGAGCCGTGGTGCCAGCCATGCCACCTTCATTGAGCAGGCGCCCGCCGCCCAGGCCGTGATCAGGAAGAACATCGCCAAGTGCCGCTATGAAGATCGCACACGGCTGATCAGCGGCGATGCGCTCACCGTGCTGCCACGATTGGCCGGGGAGCGGTTTGATCTGGTCTTTGTCGACCCACCCTATCAAAAAAATTTATATGAACCGATTCTTTTTTCGGTCTTGAAGTACCATTTACTGGACGAATATGGTATACTGATATCAGAACACTCGAAATCTGTCCCTTTTTCATGCCAGGAAACGGGGCTGGAGCTGTATAAAACGAAATCATACGGAGAAACCGTTCTGAATTTTTTCCGGATCACCGATTAGCTGGAGGGAAATTTAATGGAAATTTTGGATTTAATCGACAGACTTGCCAACATGGCAGAGACCGCTAAACAGCCTCTGCTCAATAAGGATCAGATCATCCTCGATGAGAACGAAGTGTTCGAAGTGATCGATTCGCTGCGCAACAGTATCCCAACCGCGATCCAGGATGCACAGTGGATCAAGAAGGATGAAGAACGTATCATCGCAGCCGCTCAGGAAGAACATGATAAGATCATTAAAGCTGCGCAGGATCATGCACAGCTGCTCATCAGCGAAGATGAAGTCGTGCGCCGTGCCAACGCCGAAGCCGAGAACATCATCGCCCATGCCGAAGCACAGGCACATGAGATCGTCGAAGGCGCCTTCCTCTATGCCCATGATCTCATGGATAAGCTGGAAAATCAGCTCACCGTTTATTACGAAGTCGTGCAGGAAGGCCGTGCCGATATTCAGAAGTCCATCGACTCCATGCAGCAGAACCGTCCTGCGGCTTCCAATATCGAAGTACACACTGAAGAATGATGGTCCCAGCCGATCGTGCTCCGGGATTTTGGATAAGAAGAAAACGCGCTCAGATGAGCGCGTTTTTTGTATGCATTCTGGGACGCTGTCAAGGTGCGGTGCAGCTGGAATGACGATCGAACGAAGAACATGTTTTGAAAGGTCTGAAAATGTATCGTCATGGCCCATCACATCGCTTATCTGGCGCCATCTGCCAGCGGCAGTGCGGCGATGCTGCATGGGAACACGGAATGGATCGCCAGGAAGATGCATTACGTTCTCCCGCCAGGAATACCTATTATCCACCAGATCTCAAGC
>CAUDRX010000023.1 GCA_958451915.1 uncultured Peptococcaceae bacterium | reverse complement strand
AAGAAAAAAAGCAGCCCTGCGGCTGCTGAAAGCGGATGAAGAGAATCGAACTCTCGTATGCAGCTTGGGAAGCTGCCGTTCTACCATTGAACTACACCCGCAAACGCTCTCAAAGAAAGCAGTATTATCATACCAAAGATCGCTCGGGCTGTCAAGAGATTGTGAGTCTCTGCCTGATTTTTGTTAAGAAAAGAAAAAGACCAACGGACGATCCGTTGGTCTGATCTGCGGATGGAGGGACTTGAACCCACACGCCTTGCGGCATACGCACCTGAAACGTACGCGTCTGCCTATTCCGCCACATCCGCGAAGCACTCTCACGAGCACTTTTATAGAATACACGAAAAGATCTGGTTTGTCAATAGTTAATTTCAGTTCTTCCTTCCATCGCACGGGATAATGTCATCTGATCGGCGTATTTGATGTCGCTGCCTGCGGAAAGTCCCTGGGCGATGCGGCTCAGACGGATCTTGCGGCCATGCAGCTGGCTGATCAGATAGAGCGTGGTGGCTTCGCCTTCGACGCTGCCATTGAGGGCGAGGATGACTTCTTCGATGGGTTCTTTGTCGAGCCGCTCGAAGAGTTCTTTGATGTGCAGCTTTTCCGGGCCAATGCCGTCCATTGGGCTGATGGTGCCGCCGAGGACATGGTAGAGGCCGTTGTAAGCACCGCTGTGCTCGATGGCGATGATATCGCGCGCTTCTTCGACGACGCAGACGCGGCGCTGATCGCGCTTGCTGCTCCGGCAGACCGAGCAGAGGTCACCGTCGGTGAGGTTAAAGCAGCGCTTGCAGTAATGGATGCTGTGGCGGCCATTGTGCACGGCACGGGCGAGGGTGTCGCTCATTTCTTCGGGCTGCTGCAGCAGATAATAGGTGAGCCGTTCGGCGCCGCGGCGGCTGATACCGGGCAGGCGCGCGAAGGCGTCGATCATCTCGCCGATGGTATCCTGATAAGATGGCATCAGAAAAGACCACCCATGCCGCCAGGCAGCTTCATGCCTTTGGTGAGGGCGCCCATGCGTTCTTCAGAGAGCTTCTGGGCATTGCCCATGGCGTCGTTGACGGCTGCGACGATGAGGTCCTGGAGCATTTCAATGTCATCCGGGTCGACGACTTCTTCGGCGAGTTCGATCGCCAGCACCTGGTTGGCGCCGTTGACGGTGACTTTGACGACGCCGCCGCCTGCGGTGCCTTCGACTGGGGTTTCGGCGAGTTCTTCCTGGAGTTTCGCCATGTTGCGCTGCATCTTCTGCATCTGTTTCATCATGTTTTGCATATTAGCCATTGTTGGGCCTCCTTAATGGTGTTTTGGTCTGTCTTCAATGATCTCTATCGGTACATCCTCGCCGAATACCTGATGGATGGCGCCGGCGAGGTCGATGGCAGGTTTATCCTGTGTCTCTTCTTCGAGCTCACAGTTGAATTGGATGGGATGCGGCCAGCGCTCGGAAAGGGCGTCGGCCAGGATCTTCTGGTTGTCGTGCAGACGCATCTGCTTGCAGTTGAACACGGCGGATTTCGGCCAGCGCAGGGTCAGGGTGTTGTCCTTGTAGCTGGTGAGGGCGGCCGGTTTGACAAAGGCATGGATACGGATGCTGATATCCTTGAGGGATTCCACGAGAGCGGGCCAGAGACGGCGCAGTTCTTCGAGGGTGTCAGCATCGTCGCCGGTGGCGGGTGCTGCTTCTGTTGCGCTCTGCGCATCATCAGCAGGCGTGGTGCTCCTGGCGGGTGCCCTGGCAGGTGCGTTCATCTGCGGCAGGTGGGCGCGGGTGCGCGGGGCAGCGGATGGGCGCGGTTCTTCGTGGAGCAGGAGTGCCATCTCGACGAGGGTGAGCTCAAGTACGAGCTCACTGTCCGGAGCGATGCGCATATCACGCTCGGCGTCGGCTGCTTTTTGCAGGAGCTGCTCGAGCTGGCGCAGGGAGAACGCCTGGGCCTGGCGCTGCATGGCTTCGTTCGCTGCTTCCTCTGTGGCGGCGCCGACGCGCAGGAGCAGGAGATCGCGCAGATAGGCGAGGATGCTGTGTACGAGGGCGCGGGCGTCACTGCCGCCTGCCAGAAGGGTGCTCATCTCGCCAAAGAGTGCGCCTGTGTTGCCTTCAGCGAGATGGTCGATGAGATTGGCCAGGGCTTCGTCATCGAGGCCGCCGATCATCGCTGTCACGGCCTGTTTGTCGAAGCTTGTGCCGGCAAAGGCGATGGTCTGATCGAGCAGGCTGATGGCGTCGCGCATGCCGCCGCTGGCTGATTTGGCGATGGTATGGAGGGCTGCGCTGGTGGCGTCAATGCCCTCCTGATCGCAGATCTCACGCAGGTGCGTTTCGAGGACCGGTGTTGGGATGCGGTGAAAATCGAAGCGCTGGGTGCGCGAGAGTACCGTTTTTGGTACCTTTTGCGGGTCGGTCGTGGCCAAAATAAAAAGCACATGCGCCGGCGGCTCTTCCAATGTCTTGAGGAGCGCATTGAAAGCTTCTGTCGTCAGCATGTGCACTTCGTCTATGATGTAGACTTTGCGTTTGCCCATGCTCGGGGTGAAGCGGACCTGTTCGCGGATGCCCCTGATCTCATCGATGCCGCGGTTGGATGCGGCGTCGATCTCGATGACATCGAGGAAGCGGTCTTCGTTGATGGCGCGGCAGTTCTCGCAGGCGTTGCAGGGTTCGCCGTCCTGCGGATCGAGGCAGTTGACGGCTTTGGCGAGGATCTTCGAAGTGCTCGTCTTGCCGGTGCCGCGTGGTCCGCAGAAAAGGTAAGCGTGGGCGAGACGGTTCTGACGGAGGGCGTTCAGGAGCGTCTGCGAGATGGCATCCTGCCCGACCAGCTCATCAAAGGTCTGTGGCCGGTAGACGCGGTATAAAGCCTGGTAGCTCATGAAGCTCCCTCCTGTTCAGAAAAGTCGTGGTCAGTCTTTAGGGTCGGCGTTGATCATCGATTCGATGCGCGCCTTCAGTTCGGTCTTGTAGTTTTCCACCCCTGGCTGGTTGAAAGGATCGACGCCGGTGAGATAGCAGCTCATGGCGCAGGCCTTTTCAAAGAAATAGACCAGTTCCCCAAAGGTGAAAGCGGAAAATTCGCTGATTTTCAGGAGGATGTTTGGTGTGTCATTCTCCTGGTGCGCGGTGAGCACACTGTGACGGATGATGTCGTTGAGGCAGTGCAGGCTTGTGCAGCTGCCGGCGACGCCTGGCGGGATCTTGATCTTGTCTTCGATGTGGTCGACAAAGAGTACTGTCTCGATGAAATCCTGCCGGCCTTCCTGGAGAAACTGCCCCAGGGAGTGCAGGTCGGTGGTCATCTGCATGGTGGCTGGGAAGAGTCCTTTGCCGTCCTTGCATTCGCTCTCGGCGAAGAGCTGGCGCAGCCATTCGGTGAAGTAGAGCAGATTGCCTTCGTAGACTTCGAAGATCTCCATGCGTTTGCCTGCCTGTGACTGCAGGTAGCGCGTGGCGGCATACTGGTAGCAGTCGTTGTATTCCAGGCGCGGTTCCATGAACATTGTCGCCGATTGGCGGGCGCCGCGGATCATGGCTTTGATATCGATGCCGGCGACGGCGAATGGAAAAAGGCCGACGGCGGTGAGCACCGAATAGCGACCGCCGATGTCCACCGGGATCTCGAAGCAGGGAAAATGGTTCTTCTCGGCTTCTTCGTGGCAATAGCCCCAGCGGGGGTCGGTGATGATCGTCATATGCTCGTTGAGCTTATCGCCATAGCGTTTGGCCAGCGCTTCCTTGATGATCGCGTAGATCACTTTTGGTTCGGTCGTGGTGCCGGATTTGCTGACCATGCAGGCACAGATCTCTTCTTCCGGGTCTTCGAGGATCTCCATCAGACGGTTGTAATATTCGCTGCTCAGATGCTGTCCGGCAAAGATGATGCGCGGGTTGCCCAAAGATCCGCGCTTTTCAAATGGTGGACGGAGCAGGCTGATGCCGGAGATGGTGCCGAGGTAAGACCCGCCGATGCCGATGACGATGAAGATGCTGCAGCGTTCACGAACGCGGTCGGCGGCTTCGATGATTTCGTTGAGGTACGCATCGGAGATCTGGAAAGGATATTCGACCCAGCCGCACATGAGGTCTGGGTGGTGATGTAAACGTTTATGGATCTCACTGACGCGAGCGACTAAAGTCGGATCGGTGAGATCTGTATGAGCGTTTGAAAAATCGGCTTGTATCAACTTGATGCATCCTCCTTTAATTGGGCGACAAAGGAATGAAATGCGTCTTCGATGGTCTTGCTCAAGGCGTCTGCGGCAGCGCGGTCGGCAGCGCAGGCGCTGATGTAGCATTTCATTTTTGGCTCGGTGCCGGATGGGCGCAGGCACACCACAGAACCGTTGGCCAATATGTATTGTAACACATTTTCTTTAGGGAGAGTATCAATACCTGTGATATAGTCTATTTTTTTGGTGACAGCGATCCCGGCAATCGTTTGCGGTGGTTCGCTGCGCAGTGCGGCCATGACCTGATCGCTGATGGCAGGCTGTCCTGGTACGGGATCGAAGACCAGGTTGACGAGGCGGTCGCTCCAGGCGCCGACTTTGTCGTAGAGGGCGTCCAGACGGTCGAGCAGGGAGCGGCCCCGGGCCTTGTCGGCCTGTGCCATGAAGCAGACGATGGCGGCGGTGATAATGGCGTCTTTATCGCGGGCGTGGTCACCGTAGAGATAGCCGTAGGATTCTTCGTAGCCGAGAACAAAGTGGCGCGAAGGGTCGGCTGCGATGTCACTGACACAGTTGCCGATGTATTTGAAGCCGGTGAAGGTCTCAACAAGCTCGTAGCCGTGGCAGAGCGCGGTGGCTTTGCCAAACTGCGAGGTCACAGTTGTTGTGACGATGGTGTCACCTGGATCGACACCGCGGACTTCTGCGAGAAAGTCAATGAGCAGAGCGCCGAGCTGGTTGCCGCTGACGAGCTGCCACTGACCCTGTGCATCTCTGCAGGCGATGCCGAGGCGGTCGCTGTCGGGATCGGTGGCTAAAAGCAGGTCGCAGTCGACGTGTGCGGCGAGGGTATAGAGATGTTCGTAGGCCACCGGCAGCTCTGGGTTCGGCGTGGCGATGGTCGGAAAATGCCCGTCCGGCGTGAACTGCTCTTCAACGATGTGCACGTTCATGCCGAAATATCTGAGGGTTTCGAGCACTGGGGCGCCGCCAACGCCATGCAGCGGCGTATAGCCGACGGACAGCGGCGTGCCGGCGGCTTTCTGGAGCGGTGCTGCAGTGGCACGGATGGTCGCCAGGTAATCGTCGATCTCGCGCGTGAGCAGGCGCACGCGGCCGCTCTTTACAAGGGTATCAAAATCTTCAAGAACAGGCAGGGCCTTGCCGGCGAAATAGTTGTCGGCGTGGCGGGTGACAATGTCGGCATCGGCTTTGAGCAGCTGGCAGCCGTTGGCATCGTAGGCTTTGTAGCCGTTGTAATCGCGCGGGTTGTGGCTGGCGGTGATCATGATGCCGCAAGCTGTGTGGAAATGGCGCACGCTCCAGGAGAGGATCGGTGTGGCGGTCGGCGACTGCCAGAGCAGCACCGGAAATCCGAAAGCGGCCAGTACACGGGCCGTCGTCTCGGCGAAAAGCTGGTGGTTCAGGCGGCT
Organism: uncultured Peptococcaceae bacterium; assembly: GCA_958451915.1. GTDB lineage: Bacteria > Bacillota > Peptococcia > Peptococcales > Peptococcaceae > UMGS1590. The sequence goes on along the minus strand of CAUDRX010000023.1, from coordinate 13,289 downwards.
GTCAGTGGAGAGGACGACAGCATCGCCGCTGTGGCCGGTCTCGGTGAGCCATTCGGCGATGCCGGCGGTGGCCCAGGCGATGGTGAAGCGGTTGAGGCAGTTTGTGCCCATGCCCATGATGCCGCGCAGTCCGGCGGTGCCGAAGGAAAGATTGGCGCCGAAGGCTTTGGTGATGGCGGTCTCATCGCCCGCCATCGCAGCGAGGGCTTGTTGCTCCGCAGGCGTCAGATCCTGGCGGGCGCACCAGGCAGTATAGATGTCTTGCGCGTTCATTGGATGCCTCCTTCTTCATAAAAAACGTCGGCCAGAGCCACGAACTCTGCCACAGAAAGCGTCTCGGCGCGGCGGCCGTCTTCGATGCCGCAGGCCGTCAGGCAGCGGGTGATGAGGGCCTTGTCGCAGCCCAGACTCTGGAGACTGTTGCGCAGTGTCTTGCGGCGCTGGCTGAAGGCAGCTTTGACCACACGGCGGAGGGTGGCATCATTTTTCGCCTGATGAGGCCGTTTTGCGTAAGGCAGGAGATGGAGAATGGTCGAATCTACTTCCGGCGGCGGCGTGAAGGCACGGCGGCCGACATCGAAGGCGCGTTCGACCCGGGCGGCGTACTGCACCATCACGGTGACAGCGCCGTAAGCCTTGCTGCCCGGTGCAGCGGTGAGCCGTTCGCCGACTTCTTTCTGCACCATGATCACAAGCTCGTCGACACGGGCGCAGTCTTCGAGCACATGCATGATCAGTGGGGTGGTGATGTAGTAAGGCAGATTGGCGACAAGCTTGTAAGGGCCTTCCCAATCCAGTTCAGAACGCATGAGGGCATCGAGATCGGTCTTTAGAGCATCGCCAAAGAAGAGGCGGACGTTTTCGCAGCCGGAAAGGGTTTCTTCCAGGAGCGGCGCCAGCCGTTGGTCGATCTCGATCGAGAGCACCTGGCTGGCGCGGCGGGCGATGGCGCGGGTCAGCGTGCCGGCGCCGGGGCCGATCTCCAGCGCCATGTCGCCAGGCTGCCAGTCACAGACGTCGGCGATACGGTCCAGCAGGGCGGGATCGCTGAGAAAATTTTGCCCATATTGTTTTTTTAATGTGATGTGATGATGTTTTAAACGATCATTGAGGTTCATGGTCTTCCTCCAGTTGTGCCAGGGCATCGGCGATAATGCCTTCTTCCAGGGCAAAGCCGTTGAGCCGTTTGAGCAGGGCTTTGCTGTTGGCGTGTCCCAGATGCAGGATCTCACAGAAGCGCTCGCGCCGGGCTTTTGCGTCGGCGCGGCCGGCCAGGCCCCAGCGCATGAGATCGCTCATGGTGTAGCGCGCGGGGGCGTCTTCGGTGGTGGCATAGGCTTTCTCAAGGGCGCAGGCGATGGCTGCCGGTGAGGCGTATTCTACGCCGACTTTGCCAGTCACGGGATGGCGGGCATCCTTGCGGGCGATGAACGCCTGCTTGGCATCCGGCACCACTTCGGTGACGCGGTTGCGGATGCGGGTCCCGGGCACGTCGGGATCGGTGAGGATGATCGCTCCCTGACGCGCAGCGAGCGCTGCGATCTCACGCAGGCGGCGCTGCTCCAATCCCATGCCGCTGGTCGTGAGGATGGTGGCGTCGACGGCGCGGCGCACGGCGCTGACGTCGTCCTTGCCCTCTACGACGATGATCTCTTTGATGTGCTTTTTCATATCTTTCACCTGATCCTGTCATCTTACTTGTGGTATATTATACCGTTAATGGCAGGCTGTGACAACGTTTGTTCACGGGAAAAGCGACAGGCCGCGCAGACACACATACGGGGGGATTGGAGTCTGCGCGGCCTGCCAAGAACAGAGGTTGTTGATCGAGACAGTTTGTGTGCGGAGAAGTTGACCGGCGGGTAGGCGGCCCGCCGTTAACAACAAAATGTCTCAGATGTGTGCCAAAGGCATCATAAAGATGTCTTTGGTACATGCTATGATAATAGTCTTTTTATGACTATTTTGCAAGCGATCCGGGCGATATAATCGCCTAAAAGATTCTTATTATATAACAGATGGATCGATTATTACAGCGTGATACAAAGTCTTGCGCATATTTGCAGGCCTGTGTTATACTGTAGTCAACTTGAGCATTGACAGAACAGATAAGGGGGCATGAACCATGGTTGATGGTGCATTAGAAAAACATTTGAGTGAGATCCAGAAAGCCGCAGATCGTCTGCGCGGTGTTGTTGCTGACACGCCAATGATCTACAGCAATTATTTTTCGCAGGAATATGGCAACGATGTCTTCATCAAGCCGGAAAACCTGCAGAAGACGGGCAGCTTTAAGATCCGCGGGGCCTATAACCGCATCTCTCAGCTCTCGGAAGAGGAACGGGCCAATGGCATCGTCACCGCATCGGCGGGTAACCATGCCCAGGGCGTTGCGTATGCGGCACAGCATTTCGGCTGCCCATGCACGATCATCATGCCGGAGGTCACGCCGCTGATCAAGATCAAGAGCGCCCAGGAAAAAGGCGCCAACGTCGTCATCCATGGTGAAAACTATGACCAGTCCTATCGCAAGGCACTGGAAGTGGCGGTCGAAACGGGCGGACTCTTTGTCCATGCCTATGATGATTACGGTGTGCTCTGCGGTCAGGGGACGATCGCACTGGAGATGCTCGCTGAGCATCCAGACCTCGATGAGATCCTCGTGCCGGTCGGCGGCGGCGGGCTCATCAGTGGTGTTGCACTGGCGGCAAAGGCGATGAAGCCTGACATCCGCATCACCGGTGTAGAACCGGAAGGCGCTGCCAGCATGAAGCTTTCGCTGGAACGCGGGCGTGTGACTCCGCTGTCTAAGGTCAGCACCTGTGCCGAAGGGGTCGCGGTCGGTGAAGTCGGCGAGACGACTTTTGGCATCGTGCAGAAGTATGTCGATGGTATCATCACCGTTAATGAGACGGAGATCATGGAAGCGGTGCTGCTCCTCCTTGAAAAGCACAAACTCGTTGCCGAAGCTTCCGGCGCACTGCCATTTGCGGCATTGCGCCATCTCAACAGCTGCAACAAGAAAGTTGGCTGTGTCATCAGCGGCGGCAACATCGATATGGTCACGATCTCCTCGATGATCCGCTCCGGGCTCGTTACCAGCGGGCGTATCTTCGCTTTCAGCGTGGAGCTGCCGGATGCGCCGGGGCAGATGCTCCTGATCGCAAAGATCCTCGCCGATCAGCGCGCCAACATCATCGGCCTCGACCATAACCAGTTCAAAGCAAAGGACCGTTTCAACCGCGTCGTCCTCGAGGTCACTGCTGAGACCAATGGTCACGAGCATGTGGCACAGATCATCAAAGCACTCGAAGACCACGGCTTTGAGATCCAGCGTCAGTATTGATGTGATCAGCGCCGCTTCGGCCGTTTTCGTGACGGTCGGAGCGGCGCTGTTTTGTTATGAGTGTAAACTTTTATTAAACTCTTTTGCGATCGTTTGCGATGGCTGCGGAGATTTGCTAAGATGATAGCAAGATGTATGAGAGACGGACGATACGTTGAAAAGAAAGGAGAATGAGCGATGAAAAAGGGGATCCGCCTTTTCGCTGCGGTCTGCCTGCTCCTTTCAGCCTGCTGGGTCAGTGCGTACCTGGCTGAATGGGAGCCGCTCGAGACAATGCTCGTGCCGCCGGCCTATGTGTTTGGGCTGCAGGCATTCTGCGTGGCATTTCTGGTGCTTTTGGCCGGGGTCTGCTGTGGTGGGTTGTTCTACCGGGACTATGGCCATGTCGCGGTGCAGCTCGTGGTCTTTGTGATGCTGCTGGTGCTCTATGCGGGTCTGCCGTTTTTGGCATCGAGCGGGTTTGTGCCTGGAGAGGCGACCGCGGCGGTGCTCCTGCGGCTGCTCACCTTTGTGAGCGAGACACTGATGCTGTTGTATGTGACGGCTTTCTTCACAGGGTTGTCACTGGGGAGCAGGCGCTATGTGGTGCAGGAATGAAAAAAGAACGCCATGATACGGCTGGTGCTGTATCATGGCGTTTGTCGTTCAGACGCTTAAAAAGGCGGTCATCAGCTGCTGCATGGCAGCCTGGTCGCGCAGGTTCGCGAGTTCACGGATGCTATGCATGGCGAGCATGGGGCTGCCGATGTCGATGGCTTCGATGCCGCTGGCGACTTCGGCGATGGGACCGATGGTAGAGCCGCCGCGCATATCGGCACGGTTGGTAAAATACTGGTAAGAGATGCCTTCGCGGTCGCAGAGGGCGCGGAAAACGGCTTCGCCGCGTGGTGTGGTGGCGTAGCTGTGGCTGGCAGCGAGCTTGAGCACGGGGCCGGCGCCGAGGCGAGGTCGCAGCACGGGATCGGCCTTTTCCGGATGGTTGGGATGGGCAGCGTGGGCCTGGTCACAGCTCAGGATGAGACTTTCGGCGCGGAGTGCATCGGGATCCATCCCGAGGGTGCGGGCAATGCGGCTGAGAAAACGGCTGAGGGTCTGCGAGGCAGCTCCCTGGCGTGTGTGGCTGCCGATCTCTTCGTGCTGGAAACTGGCGAAAACGGCGATATGGTCGCGCGGGCTGCAGTCGCAGAGGGCGCAGGTGCCGGCGTAAGCGTTGGCGAGGTTGTCGATGCGGCTGGCGGCATAGAGGTCACCTTCGGCCCCGAGGATGGATGGTGTTTCAGCGCTCACGAGGTAGAGCTCGTGGGCGAGCAGATCCTCTTCTGAGAGATCAGGGCCGGCGGCTGCACAGAGGCGTGCGCTGAGGGCAGGCGCATCTGTGCTTCCCCAGAGGGCGAGCAGTTCTTTTTGCGGGTTGATCGGGTCGTCGCCGCGTTTCATGTGTGCCGCCAGCGAAGGGACCGTCACCGTCTCCGGCAGCGCGACGAGCGGGCTCAGCGGATGCAGCCAGTCTGCGTCGTTGCGGAAATAGAGCCGGCCGGCGATGGCCAGCGGCCGGTCGAGCCAAGTGGAGAGGATCGGCCCGCCGTAGACTTCGATGTTGAGCATTGTCATGCCCTCGCGCACGAGCTCAGGCTGTGGTTTCAGGCGCAGCGCCGGAGAGTCATTGTGCGCACAGACGAGATGGAAACCGCATGGCGTGGTCTGAGGCAACACAAAGGCGAGGTTGCTGCCATCGTCGAGCATGACCACGTAGCGGCCGCCTGGCACGAGGTGCCATTCAGCGTCTGCGGACAGGGGCTGAAAGCTGTGACTCACGAGTATGTCGTTGCTGTTGCGGGCGGCATGATAGGGTGTGAGAGCGGTGTGCATATAGGAGAAAAAGGCTTGAGTATCCATAGGAAACGTCCTTTCATCGTTTTTTCTCTAGCATACGTGTTTTTGCATGGCGGCGCAAGGGGTTGCATCTGTGGATAAAGGGTGTATCATGGGAGAAAAGAGGAGGGAACACGATGAAAGGTTTCACAGACTGCGGGCGCAGCGTAGCCGTTTCGCCAGGGCCGGCAGGTGCGCCCCTCGTGGTGCTCGTGACGATGCCGGAGGCCGTGGATGCAGTGCAGGCGCAGCTTGCAGGGGTGCCGGCGCACACGCTCGTAACGGTGACGGGTTTTGACTGGAACAGCGATCTCACGCCCTGGCCGGCAGCGGGGATCGGGCAGGAAAGCGCGCCTTTTGCAGGCCGAGGCGCGGCGTTTGCGCGCTGGCTCACAGAGACGATGCTGCCGCGGGTCGAAGTAATGCTCTCGGCGCCGCCCTGCTGGCGCGGTGTGGCGGGCTATTCTCTGGCCGGGCTCTTTGCTTTTATGACGCTCTATGAGACGGCGCGGTTCACACGTGCGGCCAGTGCCAGTGGTTCCTTCTGGTATCCGGGACTGGCAGACTATGTTTGCAGCCATGATTTTGCGGGCGTTCCGGAAGCGCTCTATCTTTCCATCGGAGACAAAGAACGCCGCACACGCCATCCTCTGATGCGCGAAGGGCAGGTGGTGACGGAGCGCCTCGCTGCTCATTGCCACGCCCAGGGGATAGAGACGGCCTTTCGCCTGGAAGCGGGCAATCACTTTCAGGACGCAGCAGGCCGCATGGCGCGAGGCATCGCCTGGCTGCTTGGCAGATGATAAATGTGGAGATATTGTGAAGGTTTGTTGGGAATATCGTAAAGTGAGCTTCTTTTATGCTGGAACGCTTGCATTCTCGATATGGCGTGGTAGAATAAGGAAAAGATGCTGACTGCACGACTCGAGGGGTCGAAAAGGATAAGGAGTTGTCATTAAGATGAGGACCGTGATCTTGAACAACGGTGTAGAGATGCCGGTACTGGGCATTGGCACCAGCATGATGGAAGAAGAGGACTGCGAACGCATGGTGCGCGAAGCGCTCGATCTGGGCTATCGTTTCATTGACACTGCCCAGGCCTATCACAATGAAGGCGCCGTCGGGCGTGCTGTGCGGCAGAGCGATGTTTCGCGCCGGGACGTTTTCATCTCGACCAAGCTCTCGGTCAGCAATACGACTTATGAAAAGGCGAAAGAAGGCTGCAAGCGTTCACTGGATCGGTTAGGGGTCGACTATATCGACCTTTTGACGCTGCAGTTTCCTTATAATGATGTTTTTGGTGCCTGGCGCGCGCTTACAGAGCTGCGGGAAGAAGGCCTGGTCGGGGCCATCGGGGTCTGCAATTTTGCAGCCGACCGTCTCGCGGATCTGGTCATCCATGACCGCGAGCGTCCGCAGGTGGCGCAGTTCGAGCGGCACCCGTACCGCCAGCGTCCGGACCTGATGAACTATCTGCGCCGTCAGGAGATCAAGGGTGTGGCGCGCGGGCCGTTTGCCCAGAATAAGCTGGGACTGCTCACAGAATCGGTGCTGCGGGAGATCGCTGCAGCCAATGGCAAGCGTGTGGAACAGGTGCTCCTGCGCTGGCAGATCCAGCAGGATGTGGCCGTTGTGGTGAACGCGGCTTCGCCGGAAGCGCTGGAGGCTTATCTGGATGTGTTCGATTTTACGCTGTCGGATGAGGAACTGGCGGTCATCGCTGCCCTGGAGCGCGATGAGAGCGCTGTGGAATATGAGACGACCCCTGCTTGGGTGGAAAAGATCTGCCGCGGCTGAGATGGATGCGACAGTGTCGTTCCTTTTGCTTACAAAGGGAGCGGCACTTTTTTCGTGGCTTTCTGCACGTGGCAGGGAGATAAGAAAGGAAGGATGAGTGGATATGGATGCGATGATCGATGGCTGGGTGGAACAGATCGTTGGAGTGATCGGGCAGGTGCCCTGGCTGGGACCACTGCTGGCGCTGGCAGCGGGGATGCTGGCGGCGTTCACGCCGTGCTGCCTTTCGAGTATTCCGCTGATCATCGGCTACATCGGTGGTATTGGCGAAAAGACAACGAAGCGCGCCTTTCTCTATTCGCTGACGTTTGCCGGCGGTACGGCGGTGACCTTTGTCTGTCTGGGACTCGTTGCGACTTCGGTGGGGCATCTGCTGGGCACTTCGTCATCGCTCTGGCACATCATCCTTGGGGTGATCATGGTGCTGATGGCGCTGCAGATCTGGGACGTCTTCGAGATCATACCGGAGACCGATGTGCTCAGCAAAAATGCCCGCCGCGGTTTCATCGGCGCTTTCTTCACAGGGATCCTCGCAGGCATCTTTGCCAGCCCCTGTTCGACGCCGATCCTGGTGGCGCTCCTGGCACTTGTTGCCGGCAGCGGCAATCTGCTCTGGGGCGTGCTCCTGATGCTCTGTTACGCTGCCGGGCACAGTGTGCTCGTGCTCATCGCGGGGACCTCGGTGGGGTTTGTGCAGCGGCTCAAGGACAGCGGCCGTTATCAGCATTTCGCGACGGTGAGCAAAGTGCTCATGGGATCTCTCATCCTGGCGGTTGGGCTGTATATGTTCTGGCTTGCGTTATCATGAAAAAATGCTGGCCGAAAGGAAGATCCTTTCGGCCAGCATTTTTGCGTTCAGATGCGGTTAAAGACGCAGAGCCAGATCGCCGGTGAAGTTGTGGCTGCGACCTGATGGCGCACATGGGCAGGGATGAGACAGGGCTTGCCTTTGTACAGCGGCTGGAGGCTGCCGTCCTCATAGCGCAGGATGGCGCGTCCTTTGAGCAGGACAAGCCATTCGTCTTCTTCCTGGTCGTACCAGTCATCTTCGGGTGTGGTGTGGCCCCAGCTGACGATGCGTTCGATGCGCACGCCGCCTTTTTCATAGAGTACGGCTGTGGCTTCTTCCGGCGTTTGTTCGCCGGCATCAAAAAGGTTCGCAAGATCCATGGTCCGGGCCTCCTTCGATCAGGTCATAGAGAATACGGTAAGCGCCCACGAGCTTGTCATCTGGCCACCAGCCGCGGTTGGCGGCAGAGGTTGAAGGCAGCGCGAGGGGGCGGATGCCGGTGCGCGGGTAGAGAAAGCGCTCGTAGAGCGACTGGGCTTTTTTGCCGGTGGTGACGATCGTGTGGATACCTGGCGCCTGCGCGAGCAGCCAGGGCACGTCGTTTGGCACAGGATCGGTGATGCTGCTGTCAGCGGCACCGTCGATGTCGCAGGCTGCGAGCACATCCCAGAGGGCGATGTGGTGGCGCATGGCAAAAGCACGTGCTGTTTCCGGTGAGCGCGGCACCGTTTCCTGCCAGAGCGCAGCCAAGGTCGGCCAGAAGCGATTCTGCGGGTGGCCGTAATACATGCTGCGGGCGCGGGATCTGGGCGAAGGCATGGTGCCCAGGACCAGTACCCGGCTTGTCTCGTCAAACCAGGGCGTGAGGGTGTGGGTGACGTGCGCGCTCATCGCAGCACCGCCATCTGGCAGGCTTCCATTGCTTTCAGCGCCGTCTCGTGGCTCTCTGGTGTGACGCCGGCGCAGAGGCCGGCAAGGACGTAGATCGGCACATTCGGCAGCGCTGCCTTCAGGAGCATGGCGTTGGAGATGACGCAGATATCGGTGCAGACTCCGGCGAGGGTGATCGAGGTGAGCGGTTTTTCTGCGTGGAGCTGTGCCACCGCGTGGGCCAGTGCCGTCGAGCCGAAAGTTGGCTTTTCAAAGCCGCGGGCACTCTGCATGGCAAGGGCACGGGCGATCTCTTCGTTGAGGGCCCAGCCGTCAGTGCCTTTGAGACAGTGCTCGACCGGCAGATAATGGCCTTCCTGGGTCATCAGATAATCACTCCCATGGGTGTCGAGGGTGTAATAGACGGGTCCGTGGTGCTGGCGGATGCGCGCCGCCACATCCGAAACGATTGCCTGGGCTTCTTTGGTGCCAAGCACACCGTCGATGAAATCGTTCTGCATATCGATGACGATGAGCAGGTCGTTGGTAGTGAACATGAAGATCATACCTCCTTCGTGTGATTGGCTCTATTGTAGCAGGTTTTGCAAAAAACTTCGTACAGGTGCGCAAAAAAATATCGAAAAGACTTGCATTTTGCAAAAATATGATTTATAATTAACATGAAGAAAATTAATGGACGAAACAGAAACGGTGGATCAGGGGATCCACAATGGAAGTTGAGTTATTTGAATTTCTTCTTCATCAATCCTTCTTCGTTTTATTTTCTGCTTATCAGGAACGGCCCCAAACCTCTCCTTTCACTAGGTTTGGGGTCGTTCCTTATTCCTGAGAAAAGAGAACGCCTGCCGTCAGCCCGGCAGACGTTCTCTTTATTTTTTGTAGTCGATCTTGCGCAATCCCTGTGCGTATTCTTCAAGCAGTTCCCTGTCAAGAATTTCCAGCTCATTGTTGTCATTATAAGTGATGGCGCCAGCGTTGCGCAGGGCGAGGATGATCTTGTTGGCGGTGATGCGGTGCATGCCGAGAAAGCGGGCGATGTCCGAGACGCTCGAGCAGCGGCTGAAGACGAGGCGCCCATCAGCCGCTGTGGTGGCGCGTTCGAGGATAAAGCTGGCAACGCGCGGCGGCGCCTGGCCCTTTTGCTTGCCGACGAAATTGTTCAGGAGCATTGTGTATTCGGCAGTGAGGCGGCGGATCAGCTCTTTCATGACCTCCGGATGATGGTCAAGGAAGGCATCGAACTCGATGGCAGAGAGGCGGTGTGCCCGAACGTCTGAGAGCGCTGTCATGGTGTTGCCGTGGATGGGCGCGATGGTCGTGTAGAGCACGAAAGGACCGAGCAGCGCGTAAACGGTCTTGCCAGGCAGGTATTCTTCAAAAAAGATCTCTTCGCCGGCGCTCGTGATGATCTGGCGCATGGCGTGGCCTTCGGTGAGGTAGTAGATGTAGTGGGTGCCTTCATCATAGTTCAGGATGCTGTCACCTTTCTGGAAGGTGACGATGGGATAGGATGTTAATTCGGCGATGGCTTTCTGGTCCATAGGTGTCTCCCTGTATGAATGTCATGGATGTTAATGGATGATGCGAGAATGTTAAAAAATTGCAAAAATGAAGTTCTGCTTATAATAGTAACAGAATTTTTTGTTTGAAGTAAGACATTATCCGACAAAATATGAAGTCCAGACTACAGACAAATTTTTTAGAAACCATTAAAATGTGTGTGATAAGTAAAACGGGAATCGTTCTGATAAACAGCATTGATTAACTGTCGGAAGATTCCTGAAACTCGCGAAAAGGAAAGGATGAAAAAATAGTGAGTGAAGCAAAGAAAAAACGCAGCTTGTATCCACTCCACCTGGTGATCGGCCTTGGGCTCATCGCATTATTCTGGATCATGCCACCGATCGATCCGATCACCCCGCTGGGGATGCGCTGCGCAGGTGCTTTCCTCGGGATGGTCTATCTCTGGAGTGCCTGTGATACACTGTGGCCAAGTTTGGTCGGTCTGTTTATGTTGGCGATCAGCGGTTATGGCGGTGAAGGCGGCTTCAACGGCGTTTGGATGAACGCGGTTGGTGTCTACACCGTTCTCCTGACCCTCTTTGCGATGGTGCTCTTTGGCGCCATGGACGAAGAAGGCGACACCAAGTACATCGCCAAGTGGTTTTTGACCCGCAAGATCTTCAAGGGACGCCCTGTCGTCTTCCTGGCGATCTTCTATATCTGTGTCTTCGCGATCAGCGCTGTCTGCCAGCCGATGACCGCACTCATCATTCTCTGGCCGGTCGGTCTCAGTCTCATGGAGACCATGGGCATCGGCCGTGAAGAGAAATTCTGGCGTTATTTCTTCGTTGGCATGTTCGCGGTTGCAACGCTTTCTCAGCCGCTGTTCCCATTCATGGGCGCACAGCTGATCCCTTACTCTGCGTTCCAAAGTATGACCGCTGCTATGGGCAATCCAATGACCATCCCTATGGGTCCTTACATGATCATGGACATCGTTATGACCGCCCTCATCATGGCCATCTACATCATCGCCATGAAGTTCGTCTTCCGTGTGGACATGAGCAAGCTCAAAGCCGTTGATCCTGAAATGATCGCTGAACAGATGCCACTGCCTCCAATGAACCTGCGTCAGAAGATCTATCTCCTGATGGTACCGATCTTCCTGGTGATGATGCTCGTACCAAGCTTCTTCCCAGATTTCCTGATCTGCCGCGCACTGAACTTCATCGGGCCTATGGGTATCGCCCTCATCTGGGTCATCCTCTTCCTGATCGTGCGCATCGATGGCAAGCCACTCCTCGATTTCAAGGAAGTCGCTTACCGCCAGTTCAACTGGGGCATCTTCTTCATGATCGCTGCCGCTGTATATGGCGCCAACACCCTCTCTGATGAAGCCACTGGGATCCCAGACTTCCTCATCGGTGCTCTGACCCCTATCCTCGGTGGCCGCAGCGAAATGGCCTTCGTTGCCATCATGTTCACCGTTGCCCTCATCGTTACCAACTTTGCGAACAACGCGGCTATGGCCGTCACGCTCATGCCAGTTGTCTTGAACTTCTCCAACCAGATGGGCATCAACCCAATGCCAGTCGCAGCGGGTGTCATCCTCATGGTCTTCGTTGCCATGCTGACCCCAGCCGCTTCCCCTCATGCTGGTATGATGCACGGGATGAAGAAGATCTACAACACCAAGGATATCCTGACTGTTGGCTTCCCGATCTGCATCCTCGCGCTGGTCCTCTATGTCTGCATCGGCTATCCGATGGCCAAGATGCTCATGGGCTAAGATCTTTTCGACTTTTTCAAATACCTGTCACTGCGGTGGCAGGTATTTTTTTGTTCGGGATTTCGGGAGCCGGTAACAAAATGGTGAAGATCATGGGCAAGGTGAAGCCTAGGCTACTAATAAGAAAGATTAATCTGTGCTATCATTAATGCCATGAGAAAGGCGCTGATGGCTATCATAAATGAAAATAATCGATATCAGCGCCGCCTCACTCGGACAAAAGGAAAGGATGAGAAAAATGAGTGAAGCAAAGAAAAAACGCAGCTTATATCCGCTGCACTTGGTCATCGGTTTCGGGCTTCTTGCCATCTTCTGGCTGATCCCACCGATCGATCCGATCACTCCGCTCGGGATGCGCTGCGTTGGTGCGTTCTTAGCAATGGTTTATCTTTGGAGTGCGTGCGATACACTCTGGCCTAGCTTGGTCGGTCTGTTCTTCATCGCGATCTCCGGTTATGGTGGCGAAGGCGGGTTCAATGGCGTTTGGATGAACGCTGTTGGCGTCAACACCGTCCTTCTGACCCTCTTCTGCATGGTCCTCTTTGGTGCCATGGATGAAGTTGGCGACACCAAGTACATCGCAAAATGGTTCCTGACCCGCAAGGTCTTCAAAGGCCGTCCAATGACCTTCCTGGCAGTCTTCTATGCATGCTGCTTCGTATTGGCCGCGATCGTCAGCCCTATCACTTCCCTGATCATCCTCTGGCCGATCGCCGTCACCCTGATGGAATCCGTCGGTGTCAAGAGAGAAGACCGCTTCTGGAAATATTATTTCGTCGGCATGTTCGCCGTTTCGACCCTGGCACAGCCATTCTTCCCATTCATGGGCGCTCAGCTGATCCCTTATGCAGCCTTCCAGTCCATGACCGCTGCCATGGGCAACCCAATGACCATCCCTATGGCACAGTACATGGTCGTTGACCTCATCATGACGACCTTGATCATGGCCATCTATATGATCGCCATCCGTTATGTCCTGCGCGTCGACATGAGCAAGCTGAAAGCCGTCGACCCAGCAACGGTTGAAAAACAGATGCCACTGCCTAAAATGAACCTCACCCAGAAGATCTACCTCTGGATGATCCCTATCTACCTGCTCATGGTCCTCGTCCCTACCTTCGTGAAGGGCAACCCAATCTGTGACTTCCTCAACACCATCAGCACCATGGGTATCACCTTGATCTGGATCATGCTCTTCCTGATCATCCGCATCGATGGCAAACCACTCCTGAACTTCAAGGAAGTTGCTTATCATCAGTTCAACTGGGGCATCTTCTTCATGATCGCTGCCGCTGTATATG
>CAUDRX010000022.1 GCA_958451915.1 uncultured Peptococcaceae bacterium | reverse complement strand
AAAAAGATCTTGATCTGCATCGTGAACTGATCGGTGGTCGGGATGAGAAAGACGGCTGCCGTCAGAAGAATGTTGATGAGCCATTTGACCTTCGCAGCGGTCGGCATGGCCTTGAGGGTGTTTGGTGTGGACATGAGGTCTCCTCCTCTTAGTGGATTAAAAATTGGAAAAACAACATTTGATATGAATGCATGGGCAATAATGTGGTATGATAGTAAAAATACCTGTGCACAGTGAACATCGATAATGAAGGGGACAGTCTTATGCGGATCTCTCAATTAAATCTTCTGATCGCCCTGGAAAAATATGGATCGATCTCCAAGACGGCGAAGGAGCTTTTTGTTTCTCAGCCGTATCTCAGCGCCAATATCAAGGAACTGGAAAATGAACTGGGTTTTCAGATCCTGGAACGGACCAACAAAGGCGTCCGTTTTACCCTGCAGGGGGAAGTGGTATTGGAGAAGGCACGGACCATCGCCGGTGAGATGGATGCCATCTACAAGCTCCGCAGCGATGCGGCCAGCAAGGGCCTTGTGCGGCGGCTGCGCGTGGTCGGCGCGCCTTTCTTCTGCAATACGATCCTGCGCGATGCCCTGGCGATGGTGACGCAGGGCATCGAAGATTTCGAATTCGACCTGCGTCATGCCAACGGCGGCGACATCATGCGGCTCTTCAGCCTGAATGAAGCGGATGTGGGCCTGGTGCTGACAGCCGAGAACAACGAGCTCGGTTTTCTGGGTGAGATCAAAAAGAACGATCTCAAATATTTCACCCTCTACACCGCCAGTCTCGGCCATCTCGTGCGCAAAGACCATCCCCTCTGCGCCATGGCGCATGTGCAGCTGTCGGACATCCTGTGCTATCCGCAGGTCTTTCAGTATTCGAGCCTTTTGGATTTTACGCTCAATGATTACAAGCGGCACGGCTATACCGGCAAGCCGATGATCATCGAGAACATCGCCGTGATGCTCAAATACCTTTCCGTTTCCAATGCGGTGACGCCTTTCATCGAGCAGGTCCTGCGCACTTCTTCCTATGACGCAACGCCCCTGACGGTGCTGTATCCCGACGATTATGTGATCCCCTGCCGGGTCCTGTGCGTGTATACGAAAGAGATGGCAGCTTTTGTGGAAAATTATTTTCTGGATGCGCTGGCCGCTGTCTGCCAGCCTTATCAGATGTGACGCCGATGCGTCCTGCTCCTTTGGGAGTGGGGCGCTTTTTTAAATGCGGCGGGCCAGTTCGGCACCATCGCGGATCGCATAAAGGGCATCGCCGATGCGTTTGGCGTCGCCAATGGCGTGGTAAGGGATGGCCAGGGCATCGAGCACCGGCATGAGATCCTGCACCGGCACGGTGCCGACGGCAAGGACGACGGTGTCGCAAGGAAGTGTGAGCAGGCTGTTCATGTGGGAGATGTTGACACCGTAGTCGTTGATCGAGAGGACCGGGCAGTTTGGGTACATGTGCACCCCGCCAGCGACCATCTTATCGCGGTAGATGCCGATGATGCGCGGATTTGTGCCGCGGCCGAGCTCGGTCATGTCAACGATATCGACGTGCCTGCCTTCGCCGGCGAGCTTGGCAGCGACTTCCACGCCGATGTAGCGGCCGCCGATGACGACAACGCGTTCGCCGACAGGCACACGTTCCATGATAACGTCGTTGCCCTGGACGATCGTTGGTCCCTTTTCCGAACAGTCGCTCGCGAGTGTCCGGGGCAACGCACCGGTGGCCAGGACAACCTCATCCGGGCGATGGGTCTCGAGATAGGCGCGGTCCACAGTGGTGTTCAGCTGGACATCGACACCGGCTTTTTCAAGCTCGCGGCTGAGGTGTGGGATCAGCGTTTTGTAGTCGTGCTTGTGGGCACTGTGTGAAGCCACGCGCCACTGCCCGCCGAGGCTTGCGGATCTTTCCGCGAGGGTCACGCGGTGGCCGCGTTTGGCCAGATCGGCGGCACACTGCATACCGGCAAGACCGCCGCCGATGACGAGGATGTCTTTGACAGGCTGTGCCTGCGGATAGATCTCATATTCCCGTTCACGCAGCACTCCTGGGTTGACGGTGCAGGAGGAGCGGGTCGGTACGATCTCTTTGCGGCTGTTGAAGGTGAAGCAGTTGAGGCAGCCGATGCAGCGGCGGATGTCCGCCTTTTCGCTGCGGGCGGCCTTTTCGATCCAGAGCGGATCGACCAGCAGCGGACGCCCGAGATTGACGAAATCAGCCGTGCCCTCGGCAATGACCCTATCGGCCAGCGCCGGTTCGCCAAGTTTTCCCATAGCGATGACAGGCACGGAGACGGCCTCCTTGATCCTTTTGGTGAATGGCAGGAGATAGCCGTGCTCATAGAAGTAGGAACAGGAAATGTTCCAGATGTGTTCCTGGCTGCCGCCGGAGACCTGGATGGCGTCAAGATAAGGTTCGATCAGGCGGACGATCTCGACGCTCTCGTCGATCTTCAGGCCCTGCTCAAACATGTCGTCAACACCGAGGCGCACGACGATCGGAAAATCAGCGCCGCATTTTTCACGCACGTTTTTCAGCACATCAAGCAGGAAGCGGGCACGTTTCTCTGTGGAACCGCCGTAGGCATCGGTGCGGTGGTTGCTGTAAGGAGAGAGAAACATATTGATCAGCTTGCCGGTGCAGGCATGGATCTCTACAGCATCAAAGCCTGCTTTCCTGGCTCGCAGCGCAGCATCGCCGAACCATTCCGTATAGGTCTCGATCTCTTCCACGGAGAGGGCGCGGACCGGCTTTGGATCAAATCCGAAAGCCATTTCCGAAGGCCCGATCGTTTCCGCACCGCCAGAGGTGCGGGTGCCGCGTGCGTAGAGCTGCTGGATCGCTTTGGCGCCTGCCGCATGCACGCGCGCCACCGCTTCTGCCAGAGGCGGGATGAAGCTGTCATCCCCCAGGCTCAGGGTGAGGCCAAAAGGGGCGTCCGGGATCGACCAGGCATAGACCCCGGGAAAATGCACCAGGCCGGGACCGTGTTCGGCATGGTAGACAAGGCTCTACACCGCTTCCGGCGACATGTGGCCCTGACCATCGGTGGAACGGAGGTCCATCGAAGAGTAGATGATGCGGTTCTTCAGCTCAAGAGAACCGATCCGGCCAGGTGTGAGTAAATGTTCTATAGACATATTGACCAACCTCTCTTGTATTACTTGTGTTTTTAGAATACATCACTGAGATTTATTTGAAAAATACGATTACTGTAAAGTTTGACATAAGGGCTTTATTATGGCCGGCGGACAAAAAAACCGAAAGGCGGCAGCCTTTCGGTCAAAAGAACGTGGGTTGAGATTTTAGAGACGGCGGGCCAGTTCGGCACCGTCACGGATGGCATAGAGTGCGTGGCCGGTGCGTTTGGCATCACCGATCAGATGATAAGGGATCGCCAGCTCTTCGAGCACCGGCGCCAGTTCCCGCAGCGGGGTGGTGCCGATGGCGAGGACGACGGTGTCGCATTTCAATGTCAGGAGGCTGTTCATGTGGGAGATGTTGACACCGTAGTCGTTGATCGAAAGGACCGGGCATTCAGGATACATGTAGACGCCGTTTTCGACCATTTTGTTGCGATAGAGCCCTTTGATGCGGGAGCTGGTCTTCTGCGCGAATGGCCCCTGGTCCACGATGGAGACTTTTTTGCCCATCGCGCCGAGCTTCCAGGCGACTTCCATGCCGATGTAACGGGCGCCGATGACAACGACATCATCGCCGGTCTCAACCTGATCCATGATGACATCGTTGGCCTGGACAAGACGCGGGCCTTTTTCGGTGCAGTCAGCAGGCAGCCATTTTGGCAGTGCGCCGGTGGCGAGGACGACTTCGTCCGGACGGTGTGCCTGGAGGAACGCTTTGTCCACGGTGGTATTCAAAAGGACTTTGGCATCGGTCTTTTCCAGAGCGCGCTGCATCTGCGGGATGAGCACGCGGTACTCATGTTTGTGTGGGGCGTGGGAAGCCACGAGCCACTGACCGCTGAGCTGATCCGATCTTTCTGCGAGGGTGACGTGATGGCCGCGGCGAGCCAGGTCCGTGGCAGCCTGGATGCCAGCGACCCCGCCGCCGATGACGAGGATGTTCTTTGGCGTTTCCGTCTGCGGCATGGTCTCGTATTCGCGCTCACGGCCAAGGCCTGGGTTGACGGTGCAGGCCACCTGTGTTGGCACGATCTCGGTGTGCTGATCGTAATTGAAGCAGTTGAGGCAGCCGATGCAGCGGACGATGTCGGCTTTTTCGCCGCGTGCCGCTTTTTCCAGCCAGAGTGGGTCGCAGAGCAGCGGACGGCCGAGGATGACGAAATCAGCGATGCCCTCTTCGATGATCTTTTCGGCGAGAGCAGGCTCCCCGAGTTTGCCCATGGCGATGATTTTGGTAGAGGTGGCTTCGCGCACAGCCTTGGTGAATGGCAGGAGATAACCGTGCTTGTAGTAGTAGCAGACAGAGATGTTCTCCATGTGTTCCTGGGTGCCGGCGGAGACCTGGATGGCATCGACATAAGGTTCGACCAGCTGTGCCACCTTGATGCCTTCTTCGAGTTTCAGCCCCTGCTCAAAGAGATCGTCCACGCCGAGGCGGATGTAGACAGGATAATCCTGGCCGCATTTTTTCTTGATGTTCTGCAGCACCTCGATCAGGAAGCGGGCGCGGTTTTCTGTGGAGCCGCCGTATTCATCGGTGCGGTGGTTGCTGTATGGAGAGATGAACATGCTGATCAGTTTGCCGGTGCAGGCATGGATGGAAACGGCATCGAAATCTGCTTTTTTGCCGCGCAGGGCCGCATCGCCGAACCATTCCACGAACTGATGGATCTCTTCGACCGTGAGCTCGCGGGTGCCGCCCGTCTCAAAACCGAATTTCATCGCCGATGGGCCAACCACTTCCGCACCTGCCTTGGTGCGGGTGCCGCGGGCGTAAAGCTGCAATGTCGCTTTGGCGCCTGCGGCATGTACACGCGCGACCGTTGCTTTGAGCGGCGGGATGAAACTGTCATCGCCCAGGCTCAGGGTCAGCCCGTGAGGGGCGCCCGGCACCGTCCAGGCATAGATGACAGGAAATTCAATGAGGCCCGGGCCGTGTTCAGCGTGGTAGACCAGACTCTCGATGGCGCTCTGGGACATGTGGCCCTCACCGTCGGTAGAGCGCAGGTTCATACCGGAATAGATGACACGGTTCTTGAGTTCCAAAGTGCCGATGTTGCCCGGCTGTAAGAGTTTTTCAATAGACATAGATCAAACCTTCCTTTCTGGTTATCTGAGCCAGCCATGGGACCGGCTCTTTCTATTTAGGATATATCCGGGGGCAATGATCTGCATAATATGGATCACGATAAGTAGACCATAAGGATTTTGTTATGACGGCGCGTGCGGCAAGAGCGGAAAATATTTTTTGCACAAACCTCTTGACAAAGGAATCTTTATGGGTAAAATAAAAGGCAGAATCGTTTGGCATCAAACTATAGGATAAACAATCAAAAATCAAGATCAGAGGAAAGGGTGGAGATTATGCCTCCAGTAATTGACAAAAAGAAATGCATTGGTTGCAACACATGCGCCCAGATCTGCGGGATGGATGTTTTTGGGCCCGTCGTGCCCGGTGAAAAGCCACAGGTCCGCTATCCGGAAGAATGCTGGCACTGCCGTGCCTGCGCGATCGACTGCCCAGTCGGTGCCATCGAGCTGCGTTATCCGCTGCCAATGATGCTCTTGCACACGAAAGCCCACGAAGCGTAAGGAGGAACGGGTCATGATCGAAGTAAAGAAAGAAATCAAACAGTGTGATGTCCTTATCGTCGGTGGCGGTGTGGCCGGTCTCATGGCTGCCATCGCTGCAGCTGACAAAGGCTGCAAGGTTGTCGTGGCAGAAAAAGCGGACAGCCGCCGCAGTGGTTCGGCTGCTACCGGTAATGACCACTTCCTCTGCTATATCCCAGAGATCCACGGGGAACTGGAGGATTATGTGGATGAAGTCGCCCTCAGTCTCGTCGGTGACCGCTGCGACCGCACGCTGCAGACGCAGATGGCGGCACGCAGCTTCGAAGTGGTACAGGATTGGGAAAAATGGGGCGTCAATATGCGTCCTCATGGCGAATGGGAATTCAACGGCCATGCCATGCCGGGCCATATCCGTATCTGGCTGAAGTATGACGGCACCCAGCAGAAGCCGATCCTCACCAAAGAAGCCAGGAAACGCGGCGTAGAGATCGACAACCACTCCCCGATCACTGAATTTCTCACCGATGACGCTGGTAAGATCATTGGCGCCATCGCCATCGATGTTTCCAAAGAACAGCCAGCTGTGAAGCTCTATCAGGCGAAATCCATCGTCACCGCCACCGGTATCGGCATGCGCCTCTATCCATCGGTGACCCCAGGCTGGATGTTCAACCTCTGCAACTGCCCTGCAGGTGTTGGCACCGGCCGTGCCGCCGGTTACAAAGTCGGGGCTTCTCTCTGCAACATCGAGACAGGCTGGACCCATGCCGGCCCTAAGCAGTTCGAACGCTGCGGCAAGGCGACCTGGATCGGCGTGCTCAAAGACCGCAGCGGCAAACCAGTCGGTCCATTCGTCACCAAACCAACGAAAGAACTCGGCGACATCACCGCCGACATCTGGCAGGCCTGCTTCGTCGAAAAACGCGCCAATGGCACCGGCCCTGTCTTCATGGACTGCACCGAGACCGCGCCGGAAGACATGGAATACATGCGCTGGGGCTTCAAGTGCGAAGGGGACACCTCTCTGCTCGATGCCATGGACAAGCAGGGCATTGACCTCGGAGAGGACATGGTCGAGTTTACCAAGTATAAACCAAACCTCCAGGGCAAAGGCCTGGAAGTCGACATCCACCATGCGACCAACGTGCCTGGCCTCTACTGCGCAGGCGATGAAGCCGGCAACATCAACGGCGGCATTGGCGGCGCTGCTGTCACCGGCCGTATCGCTGGTGAAAATGCTGCTGATTATGTGAAGGGCGTTGAAGGCTTTGCCGATATCAGCGAACATCCCGTCGTCAAAGAAGCCATCGCTTTCTACAGCGACCTCATGGAACGCGAAGAAGGGGCGACCTGGAAAGAGCTCAACACCGCTTCCCAACAGATCCTCGACGATTATGCCGGCATCACCTATGTGCGCTCCGAGAGCATGATGAAGGCAGGCCTGACCTACCTTGAACAGCTCGAAGAAGCAGCAAGGAAAAGCGTCAAGTGCAGCAATGCCCACGAGCTCATGCGTGCCCTGGAGGCATTTGACATCCTCTGCCTCAGCAAGCTCATCGTGCTCTCCGCGCTGGAACGTAAGGAAAGCCGCGGCATGCATCAGCGCGCCGACTATACTTTCACGAACCCACTGCTCAATGGCAAGATCGTCACCATCCGACAGGAAGACGGCCAGCCTGTCACTGAGATGAGAGACAATTACTGATCCCAAGACCGTATGAACGACCAGAGGGCGGGCGCCTTCTGGTCTTTCGTATTTGAAAAAAGAGAGGTTGAACACGCATGGAATTGGTCCTTTATGGTTTTGTCATGCTCATCGCCATGACCCTGGCAGGCGTCATAGGTTTTGCGGCCAACGTGCTGGCGCTGCCGGTGCTCAGCATGTTCCTGCCTTTAAAGACAGCGGTGGCGGTGCTCATGCTCATCGTCGCGGTGCAGATCGTCATCCAGGCGCTTGCGGCACGCCATGAGATCCACTGGCGGGAAGTCTGGCACATCGTTGCCTGGATGCTCATCGGCATGCCCATTGGCTTTTTAGCCCTGAACGTGCTGCCGGAACTCCTGATGAAGGGGCTGCTCGGGTGCTTTGTTGCTGTCACTGCCGTCAAAGGCATGATCGATGACGCCCGCGGCAGAAAGGACCAGACTTTCAAGGAACGTCCATGGCACAAGCTGCTGCTCTTTCTCTCCGGCCTTCTGATCGGTGCCTTTGGCTGCGGCGGCCCGCTCATGGTCGTCTACTGCCGCAACCGCTACCGGGACAAGCAGACTTTCCGGCTCATGCAGTTCGGCGCAGGCAGCATCGTCATGACCCTTCCCTGCCTGGCTTACGCTGCCGCAGGCGCCTACACAGCGGCTGGCATCCCCTATATCATCGTCGGCTTTGTGGCGGTGGCCATCGCGCTGAACCTGAGCGCGAAGATCGGGCAGCGCATGGATACCAGCGTCTTCCAGAAAGTTGTCAACATCGTGCTGCTCGTCTCGGCGGCAACGCTGCTCTGGCAGGCCGTCAAGGGACTCTTTCTGATCTGAGGGCAGATCCCGGCTGTTTTCGCGCAGCCGGGATCTTTTTTTCGCCGGTGCCTTGACAGCAGCGGCGTGCTGTGCTATGATAACAAACGATGCAAAAAGCAGAAACCATCCGTTTCTCACCCTCCGCCGGATGTGGTTGTGGGTCGCAGACATAAGAAACTGGCCGCAGTGCGGCTGTTTATTTTGACTGTCAACGGGTGGGGATCGCCCGTTTTTTTGTTGGAAAAAATCATGGAGGTGAGAACCATCAGCAAAGAATTGCGTATCAACGAACAGATCCGCTGCCGTGAGATCCGTCTGATCGACGAGCAGGGGAATCAGGTCGGTGTCATGAACCCGCGCGAT
Organism: uncultured Peptococcaceae bacterium; assembly: GCA_958451915.1. Taxonomy (GTDB): domain Bacteria; phylum Bacillota; class Peptococcia; order Peptococcales; family Peptococcaceae; genus UMGS1590. The sequence continues at coordinate 10,345 of CAUDRX010000022.1, read as the reverse complement.
GCTATGAAGATGGCTGACGAAAAGGGCCTCGACCTCGTCGAAGTCTCTCCAGGCGCCAAGCCACCAGTCTGCCGCATCATGGATTATGGCAAATATCGCTACGAACAGAACAAAAAAGAACGCGAGACGCGTAAGAATCAGAAGGTCATCACGATCAAAGAGGTCAAGCTCAGACCAAACATCGAAGACCACGATTTCAACACCAAAGTGCGCAACGCCGCCAAGTTCCTGGCTGCCGGCGACAAGGTCAAGGTCACGATCATGTTCCGTGGCCGTGAAGTGACCCGTCCGGAAGCAGGCAAGGAGCTCTGCGACCGCGTGGCACAGGAAGTGGCAGATGTCGCTAAAGTCGAAAAGGCTGCGAAGGTCGAAGGCCGCAATATGACCATGATGCTCGTGCCTTTGCGCGAAAAAGATAAAGAAAAATAATCACCAAACAGTAGAGAGGAGCATGTCCCATGCCTAAGATGAAAACCCACAGAGGCGCTGCAAAGCGTTTTTCCAAGACCGGTACCGGTAAAATCAAGAGAAACCACGGCTACACCAGCCACATTCTCGAAAAGAAATCCCCTAAGCGTAAACGTAACCTGCGCAAGAGCGCGATTATGGCTAAGGGCGATTCCAAGCGTCTCAACAAAATGATCTAAGGATATCGGAGGTACAATAAATGGCAAGAGTTAAACGTGGTGTCAACACCCATAAAAGACATAAAAGAGTTCTGAAGCAGGCAAAGGGTTACTACGGCGACCGTTCCAAGGTCTTCCGCGTTGCCCATCAGGCAGTGATGAAGTCCGGTCAGTATGCATACGAACACAGAAGACTGCGCAAGCGTGATTTCCGCAAGCTCTGGATCGCTCGTATCAATGCTGGTGCACGTCAGAACGGCCTCAGCTACAGCACCCTGATCCACGGCCTCAAGGTCGCTGGCATCGACATCAACAGAAAGATGCTGTCCGAACTCGCTACCAATGACGCTGCTGCATTCGCAGATCTTTGCAAGATCGCAAAGGAAAACGCGTAAATTATCCAAGGTCTTCTGTATAGAAGGCCTTTTTTTGCATTTGCAGGGAAAGGAGGCGCACCATGGGCGTCAGAGAAGAAGTGCTGCGCACACTGCGTGCTGCTGCAGGCGGGACGATCTCGGGCCAGGCCCTGGCCGACCAGCTTGGGGTCTCGCGGCATGCTGTCTGGAAGGCGATCGATAAGCTGCGCAGTGAGGGCTATGACATCCAGGCCCGCACCAATCACGGCTATCAGTTGGTGGGCGCGGCAGATCCCTTCAGCGCTGAGGGCGTGGCAACGTTTCTGGCGCCGGCGGGGGTGTTCTCGCTGGAATACCATGAGACGATCGATTCGACCAACAATCGTGCCCGTGCCCTGGCGGAAGCGGAGGCACCGGAATGGACGGTGGTGCTCGCTGGCCGGCAGACGGCTGGCCGCGGCCGCATGGGCAAGTCGTTCTATTCGCCGCAGGCGGGTGGTATCTATATGAGCGTGGTCGTGCGGCCGCAGTGCGATGTGCTGCATGCCAATATGCTGACGATCGCTGCCGCGGCAGCGGTGGCTGAGAGTATCGAAGCCGTCTGCGGTGTGGAGACGCAGATCAAATGGGTCAACGATCTCTTCGTCGGGCGGCGCAAAGTCTGCGGCATCCTCACCGAGGCTTCGGTGGGCGTGGAGGAGCAGACCCTGCGTTATGCGGTCGTGGGCATCGGCGTCAATGTGTCGCCGCCGCCCGGCGGGTTTCCGCAAGAGCTGTCGGAGATCGCTGCGAGCATTTTTGAAGCCCCCCTTGACAGGGAGGTGCGCAACCGCCTGGCGGCTGAGATCCTGATGCGCTTCCGTGCTTATGCGGAGGATCTTTTGGCGCGCCGCTACCTTGCGAGTTACCGCAGCCATTTCATGGCTTTTGACCGTCGTGTCACACTGGTCCGCGGCAGGATCCGCGAAGAAGTCGTGGTGCGTGACCTCACCGAAGACGGCGCCCTGGTCGTGGAGACCGATGACGGTCAGCTGAAGACCGTGGCGTCAGGTGAGATGAGCCTGCGTTTTGAGACAAAGGAGGATGTACGATGAACGAAAATACCCAGCGTTGTAAAGAATATCTGGAGCAGTTTGGTTTTGCTGCGCGTGTGCAGGAATTCGAGCCTGGCACCACTGCAACGGTGCCGCTGGCAGCGGCCCGTATCGGCTGTGAAGAGGCGCAGATCGCCAAGAGCATGAGCTTCAAGACGCCGGAAGGCGGCGCTCTGATCGTCGTCACTGCCGGCGATGGCAAGATCAACAGCGGCATGTTCAAGCGTCAGTTTGGCTTTAAGGCAAGCATGCTCAAGGGCGACGACGTGCTGGCGCTGACCAGCCATCCGATCGGCGGTGTCTGCCCTTTTGCGCTGCCTGACGGGGTGCCGGTGTACCTCGATGTGTCGATGCAGCGTTTTGATGTGATCTATCCAGCCTGCGGCAGCCCGGCCAGCATGGTCACGCTCACGCCGGATGAACTGGCCGAGGCGTCCCGCACCGCCGGCTGGGTGGACGTCTGCAAGGGCTGGCGAGAGGAGGAAGAGGCATGAAGACGGGACTTGTCGTCGAAGGCGGCAGCCTGCGCAGCGCTTTCAGCTGCGGCGTGCTGAAGAGCTGGTGCGAGGCTGGCGTGCAGTTTGATACCGTGATCGCATCCGGCGCTGGGGCGCTGGCGGCGGTCTATTTCCGTGCTGCCCAGGGCGAGGCGCTGGAAGCCCTCTACGGCGACTATTTCGAAGCCCGGGGCGAGATCGGCCGCCTCGCCGCCTGGAAGGGCGACCGCGCCGTGGACGCGCTGGCCCTTCTCGACACCGCATGGGAAAAGCATCCTCTCGACATGGCAGCCTTCAGCCAGGCGCCGGGCACCCTGCTCGCGGCAACCACGCGCTCGGACAACGGCGACGCTGTGTACTGGCCCCTCGAACGTGTGGATAACGCCAAGCACCTGCGCCAGTTCCTGCGCGCGGCCATGACCTTTCCGGGCGATGGTGACGCGGTGCAGCTCATCGAGCGCAGCTATTATGATGGCGGCGTCTCCACGCCACTGGCCATAGAAGAGGCCCTCGCTCAGGGTGTGGAACGGCTGGTCGTGCTGCGCACCCATCTCGCTGCGGAAGACATCCCGCGCGCCCGTCTCACACCGGCCGTCGCCCTGGCGCTCAGTGATCAGCCAATGACAAAGAACGCCTACCTGCTCCGTCATCTCCACGGCAACCAGGCACTCAAGACCCTGCACCAGCTGGAAAACAACGGCCGGGCCCTCGTCGTTGCCCCTGTCGTTGAGAGCACGAGCATCCACCGCTACGGTGTCAGCCGCTCGGCGGCCAGCGAGTTCTACGGTGAAGGTCTGCGTCTGGGCCGCGACGCCGTGCGCCGTATCAGCACTTTCCTGGAGGCCGCCCATGAGTAAGGACAAGGACAAAAAGACCAACGCCATGCGCCTCGTTGAGCGTGCCAGGGTCACTTACAACGTTTATCATTACGCCTGGAAAGAGGATGCGCTCGACGCCGTTCACGCCGCCGCCGAGCTCCAGCGTCCGCAGGAGCAGGTCTTCAAGACCCTTGTTGCGGTCGGCGACAAGACCGGCCCCGTCGTCGGCGTCATCCCGTCGAACCTTGAACTCGACCTCAAGAAGTTCGCCCGTGTCAGCGGCAACAAACGTGTCGAGATGCTCCACCTGAAGGACCTGGAAAAGACCACTGGCTATATCCGGGGCGGTTGTTCGCCGATCGGTATGAAGAAGGCTTATCCTGTGTATGTCGGTGCAGAATGCGAAAAGATCGATGAGATCCTCGTTTCTGCCGGCCGCCGCGGCACCCAGATGGGGATGGCGGTGGCAGATCTGCTCGCCGTCACCGGCGGTCATGTGGCAGACATCACCAAAGACCATGATTAAGGGGGAAATACCATGGCAAACATCGTGATCACCGGCGGCTCCCGTGGCATCGGCGCCGCCATGGTACGGCTTTTGGCCCGGGATGGCCACCGCATCTGTTTTCTGTATCGTGAGAGCATCGAGACTGCGCGAAGCCTTTCCAGGCTCCTGCAGGCCGAAGGCTGCGATGTCACCGCTGTGCAATGCGACATCTCCAGGCCCGGTCAGGTCCGGACGATCTTTGATAAAATGTGCGAGCAATGGGGGGCAGCCGATGTCCTCATCAACAACGCTGGCATCAGTTGGAGCGGCGTGCTCCAGGACATGCTCGACAGCGAATGGCAGGCGATCTTTGAGACCAACGTCTATGGCATGTTCTATTGCACAAAGGCCGTGCTCCCGGGCATGATCGCCCGCAGGAAAGGCGTCATCATCAATATCAGCTCCATCTGGGGCAGCCACCCTGCCAGCTGTGAAGTTGCCTACAGCGCCACCAAGGGCGCCATTGACGCTTTTACCCGCTCGCTGGCTGACGAGGTTGCCTACAGCGGCATCCGCGTCAACGCCATCGCACCCGGCGTTGTCCATACCGATATGGTCGACAGGCTCGGCGCCGAGACCAACGCCGTGTTGCATGACGAGATGCCGATGGGCCGTTACTGCAATCCGGAAGAAGTCGCTCAGCTCGCACGCTACCTCATCAGCGACGAAGCCAGCTACATGACCGGCCAGATCATCACCCTCGCCGGCGGCTTCATCATCTGAAATATCCGATAGACAATAAAAGCGCTCGCATTTTTGCGAGCGCTTTCTTCGTGCCATCGTTCAGACGACGGCTTTTTTCTTTGGATGGAATTTCAGAACGAGGATGGCAGCGAGCACGAGGAAGCTCGTGAGACAGAGATACATCGCAGAGTAGCCGATGTGATCGCTGAGAATGCCGGCAAGCAGGGCGCCAATGCCGTAGCCGAAGTCGAAGCCGATAAAGAAGGTGCCGTTGGCGGCGCCGTAGTGATCGCTTGGCGCATTCATCACTGCCAGGCTCTGCAGCGTGCTCTGTGCCCCGCCGTAGCCAGCGCCGTAGAAGAAGCCGCTGGCCAGGAGCATGACCATGCTGTCTGCTTGCGAGAGCAGGACCAGCGCCAGGATCAGGCTTGCGAAAGTCGGCAGCGTTGCCACCGTGACCCCGAAATGGTCGACGATGCCGCCGATCACCAGGCGAACGCTGATCAGTCCGATCGCGTAGAAGACGAAGAAGCTGCCTGCGCTGCCCAGTCCGATCGAGATCGCGTAGGCCGGGGTATAGGTGATGACCGCCGTCAGCGTCATGGAGATGCAGCAGATGATCACTGCAGGGAGCAGTGCAGAGCGTTCAAAGAGGGCATCTTTGTTGAAATGGTGGCGCTGCGGGGTGACATGGCGGATCGGCTTATGCTGGTGTTCGGCATACGGGTAGAAGAGACCCAGCAGAAGCCCAAGGAACACAAAGGCGGCACTGAAGCGCATCATCCCGGCAAACTCAAACCGGTCCATCAGCGCCACTGCCAGCGCCGGCGCGCCTGCCGTGGCGAAGGACATTGAGATCGAAAAGAGCGCGATGCCCTTGCCCATCATCTGGCGTGGGATCGTATCTGTGGCCAGCGTGTTTGTCGAAGTCGAAGCAAAGCCCCAGTCAAAGCCGTGTACCACGCGCAGGCACAGCAGCATCATGATCGAGCTGGCGAAGGAATAGCCAAAGACCAGGACCGTCAGCACCGCCGTGCTCACAAAGAACACCGCCTTGCGCCCGAAACGGTCCAGGATGCCGCCAGCGACCGGGCGCACCAGGATCGAGCCCAGTGTGAACATGCCCACGCAGAAGCCTGCCCAGGCGCCGCTCACGCCGATCGATTCAAAATAGATCGGCAGCGAAGGGTTGATCATCGTATAGCTCAGATAGAGCAGAAAATTGACAAACCAGATGACGATAAAGGAACGTTTGAAGAGTTTTGCCGCCATTTTCAGCCCCCCTTTTTCTTCTTGATCTTATCATAGCACCTGCCTGGCAAGGGCGAAAGCAGGCCGTGGCGGGCATTCTTTGTAAAATGCGGCCTCATGGCCGGTTTTCATGCAGGCCGTCAGAGCAGGTGGTAGTAGCGGAGCACATAGTCCAGAAAGAGGCGGTTGTATTTGGTGAAGTAGCGGTGTTCGGCCCACTGCAGGTAGAATTCATAGCGGCTCGTGGTGCCGAGGATCTCCAGGGAACGGTAGTGCTCATGCGACAGGCGCATGTACTGGCGTTTGTCGTGGGCGCAGGTGACGATGCCGCCAAAACCGGCGTGGAAGAGGTCCGTCATGATCGCCGGTGAGCCTTCGAAGACGATGTTCGGAGTGAAACTGAGCTCACGGCTGAGGATGTCGACGATGCGCTCGTTCTCCGAGGAAGGGTAGAGGGAGAGCAGCGGCTCTCCGGCGAGGATGTCGGCATTGATCATCGTGTGTTCAGCCAGGGGATGGTCCGCCAGCACCAGGAGCTCGTAAGGCTGGCTGGTGAGCAGCCGGCGGTTCAGCGTTGGCCGGATGCCGGGACCGGAGATGATGCCGAAATCCAGGCTGCCGTTGATGAGCCTGCGCTGGATCTGGCTCTGGGGCATGGTCGCGGTGTGCAGGCGCATGTCCGGATAGATGTCGAAGATATCGGTCAGCCAGTCGGCGTAGTACTGGCTGTCGGAGATGCCGAGGAAGACGTCCTTTTCTTCGATGATGCCCTGCATCTCCTGGAATTCAAACTGGATGTCGTCTGTTTCGTTGATGATGGTCGTGCAGAAATTGAGAAAGACTTCGCCGTAAGGCGTGAGATGGACACGGCGCTTGTGGTGCTCGAGGAGCGGATAGCCGAGCTCTTTTTCAAGCTTGCTGTGCGACAGGGAGAGCGCCGCCTGAGAAACGCCCAGCGCTTCAGCGGCGTGGGAGAAGGAGCCATGCCTGACGATCTCGATGAAATATTGCAGCTGCAGAAAATTCATGGTCCTTCCTCCTTAGATGAGTTTTGGCAGTGCCTGCATGAAGGCATCGTCGCTGGTATAGAGCGGATAATCATTGATGAGTGCATCGCGCAGTGTCTGGGCCATGGCGGGCAGGGCGCGGTCCTTTTTCCAGCAGAGGGAGAGATTGACATGGGTGTCCAGGTCTTCCAGAGGCAGCAGATAGACCCCGGGCTGGAGCGAGGCCAGATCCGTTTCGCTGGCATAGTGGTATTGGATGTACATGAGCTGGCGCGTGGAAAAGATCAGGGCATGGCTGCGCTGGAAGAGAGTGAGCATCATGTTGTGGTTGCCTTCAAAGACGATGTTCGGCTGGACGTTTTTCTGTTCAAAGAGGGAGTAGATGAAACAGTTGACGCTGTTGGACGGCAGAGCCGCGAACGGCTCGTCGCGGATGTCGTCAAAGCACAGCGTGCGCTTCTGGGTCAGCGGATGCCCGGCCGGCACGAGGACCATGTATTCGTCTTCGACCAGCACATGCTGCTCGATCTCAGGCGGCACCTCGCTGAAGAGCCCGAAGGCAAGGTCGATCTTTTCTGTGCGCAGGGCCTCGATCATCTGCTCTTCGGTGAGGAGCGACTGGGAGATGCGGGCCTTTTCGTGGCTGCGGATGAACTGGCTGAGCCAGCCGTCGAGGTAGGCGGTGTTGTTGAGCGCCATGGAAAGGCCATGGGCGATGTGCAGGTCCCGAAGCTCGAGGTCTTTGCCCAGGTGATCGATCTGTGAAAAGATGAAGTTGACGTGCTCCAGAAGCTTGCGGCCGGCTTCGTTCAGGTAGATGTTGCGGCCGCGGCGGTCGAAGAGCGGCGCGCCGAGCTCGGTCTCGAGGCGGCGGATCGTCGTGGAGAGAGAAGGCTGGGAGACGTGGAGCTTTTCGGCGGCACGGCTGATGTGCTCTTCTTCGGCGACGACCTGGAAATAGTGCAGCTGTGACAGGTTCATGGGGAGCCCTCCTTTCGGGCGCGGATATAAAAAGATATCCAGCAAAATGATCTCTCAAGCATTTTGCTGGATCGTTGAGTAAGGGATGAGGGAGGCGCAGGGCCTCTTTTTTTATTCGGCCTGATACAGAACTTCGCCTTCCTTGATGCTCGAAAGGACCCGGATGTCCTTGATCGTCATCGGATCAACGGTGAGCGGATTCTGGTCAAGGATGACGAGGTCGGCTTTTTTGCCTGCTTTGAGGGAGCCTTTTTCGTCTTCTTCGAAATAGCTGTAGGCAGCATTGATGGTGATCGCTTTGAGCGCATCCATGACACTCACACGCTGGTCAGCGCCGAGCACGATGCCATTACGGGTGACGCGGTTCACAGCGGTCCAGATGGTGTGCATCATGAGTGGCGGGGTGACCGGGGTGTCGGTGTGGAAGTTGACGACGATGCCGCGGTCCATGGCCGCCTTGACCGGGCTCACATGAGGGCCGCGCACAGGACCGAGGTTTTTCAGATGGACGTCGCCCCAGTAGTTGACGTGAGCGACAAAGATGGAAGCGATCATGTCGAGTTTGGCCATGCGGTCGAGCTGGTCGTCGCGTGCGGTCTGGCAATGGATCATCACCGGACGGCGGCGGTGGCGTGGATCGCTCTGTGGATAGCGGGCCATGGCCTTTTCATAAGCGGCCAGGAACTGATCGCCGGTGGCGTCGCCGTTGCAGTGGGTCAGCACCTGCAGGTCGTCGTCGACGGCGATGTCGACATACTGCTGCATCTGTTCGTCGGTGATCCATGGATAGCCGCGGTATTCCGGGTCGTCGGCGTATGGTTCGCTGAGCCAGGCGGTGCGGCACTGTGGCGAGCCGTCGGCAACGATCTTGTAGCCGCCGATCTTGTAGTGGTCGATGTAGTTGTTGACGCAGTCAATGTTGTCGTGTATGGTCTGGCGCGCATCTTTGTCCATCGTCAGACATGGATAGCTGACGATATCGATCTTCAGAGCCCCGCTTTGAGCAAGTCCGCGAACGAGTTTGACATTATCGATGGTCGCAGCCCCTTCCTGGACGGTGAGCACACCGTTTTCGATATAGGTCTTTTGGGCGTCGATCAGACCCTGGGCCAGCATGTCTGGGTTGGTTGGCCCGAGGAGCCCCATCAGTGGCGCCAGGGCGCCGTGCATGGCAGTCTCTTCAAGGATGCCGTTTGGTTCGCCGTTCTCATCGCGGCCAATCACGCCGCCAGGGATCTCCGGTGAATCTTTGGTGAGGCCGGCCAGTTCGAGCATCTTGCTGTTGGCGACCCCCATATGGCCGCTCGTGTGCAGCGCCACCACCGGGATCTCGGTAGAGACACGGTCCAGGACGTCCCTGGTGATGTGCTGGCCTTCCTTCAGGAAGTTGTGGTCATAGCCGGTACCCAAAATGGCTTTGGCACCGGCGTGGGCAGCCAGATAGTCTTTCAGGGCGTCGACGATCTCGTCGTAGCTGCCTGTGCCCAGGAGCGGGCAGGTCTTTGTATACATCCCTGTCATGCTGAAATGCCCGTGCCCGTCGATAAAGGCCGGCATCAGGGTGTGCCCTGCCAGGTCGATCCACTCAGCGTCGTCTGGGACCCTGGCGCAGGCCTTGTCGCCGACATAGACGATGCGGCCTTTGTCTTCAACGAGGACTTCCGCCTGCGGCATTGCATCTTCCATGGTGACGATCGATCCGTTGTAATACACTTTCATGATGTGTACACCTGCTTTCTTCATTCTTAATCTTTGGCAAATACATTTGGCACAAAACCGTGGAATTTTTTTAGTGCTTTGATATTAGTTTAATGACGACTTAAATTGATTAAAAATACATGTTTAAAAACAAAGACGGTCAAAGTATAAATGAGATCATATGAATAATATTCTGAATAAAGAATGAATAATAACCCTTGATGCGATGGATAAAACAAGATTATCGGAGAAATTTTCAGAAAAGAACGCCCTAAGATGCTGTGACAGCGGCTTTTGTGAATCTGCCAAAGGTGCTGTGTATCCTAAACATGACTTGAGAAGGAATATATAAGACTGCCCGTGGATATCAGCAAAATGACATGAATAAACATGTAATTGTTGCTAAAGTTTTTCTGGTGTATAGTTGATTCAAGCTTTAGAGATTCGCTGTGGTCGTGAAAGGAAAACGCAGACGGACTCTAGTGGAAGGACTAGTTTAAATCATTTATGAAGGGAGAAATTGTTATGACACTCATGGTCAGTATGGCATGGATCGGCGTGATGCTTATCGTCGGGGTTATCCTCAGAGCGGTCATCAAACCACTCGGTAACATCCTGATGCCAGCGTGCGTAATTGGTGGTATCATTGGTTTTATCCTTATGAACACCGGCATCCTCACCCGTTTGGGCGTAGACTTCACTATGTTGAATTCTATTGTTACGAACTTATTTACTCTTACCTTTATCTCTATGTGTCTTACTGGGACTGCAAAAGAGGAAGGGGTC
>CAUDRX010000021.1 GCA_958451915.1 uncultured Peptococcaceae bacterium | reverse complement strand
CGCACGCACGCATGGCGTAGTCCGTCCAAAAACGTACAACCGCATCACTTTTGACGCAGCACAAAGGCGCTCACCGTCCGTGGTTTTCCATGGGCAGCGGGCGCTTCTGTGCTGCATTTTTTTATGATTGAAAGGAGAGGTTCATCTTGAACACATGTCGAAAACTACTGAGCGCCCTGCTCTGCCTGGCGCTTCTCGCCAGCGTTCTGCCGCTCGGCGCAGTGCCTGCGAGAGCGGCGAGAGAGGAATCCACAGCAGTTACCGCGTGGGACGGTACAACAGATACCAATTGGTACATGGACGGTAACACTAACCTACACCGTCACTGTTGCGGCAAGCAGCCACGGCAGCGTGACGGCGAATCCGACGAGCGCTGCAGCTGGTGAGACGGTTACACTGACCATAGCGCCGGAGACGGGCTATACGCTGGCGGGCTTGAATGTCGCAGATGCGAACGGTACAGCCATCACCGTCAATGACAGCGAAAACAGCGCGGTGACAGTGACAGCGACATTCCGTCTGATTGATATCCCCGTCGACCCAGACCCGACGCCAATCCCGGACCCGGACCCTTCCGGCCCATCCACTGGTGAGAGCGACGGCTGGGAGAGCATCGCCGACGAAATCACCGCCGCCGACGATGGCGACAGCATCACCATCGACATGAACGGCGAAACCGAAGTCCCTGCTGACATCTTCGAAGATGTGGCAGGCAAGGACGTGGACCTTGTCTTTGACATGGACGACGGCCTCAGCTGGAGCGTCAACGGACAGGACATTCCGACGGACGTCGACTTCAGCGATCTTGACCTTGGCGTCGACCTCGGCACCGACGGCATCCCAGTCGACGTCATCAACGCCATCACCGGCGAGCTTGGCAGCGTGCAGCTCACCCTCGCCTACGACGGCGAATTTGGTTTCACCCTCACCCTCACCGCGCCGCTCGGCGAAGACAACGCCGGCTACTGGGCCAACCTCTATCACTACGACGAGGACGCCGAAGCGATGAATTTTGAAGCCGCCGCCGAAATCGGCGCCGATGGCAGCGTCAGCCTGCCGCTGAGCCACGCGTCTCAGTACGCCATCGTCATCGACGACCATAGTCACGCAGCCACCGACGTCAGCGAGATCTTCACCGACGTCCCAGCCAACCACTGGGCGAAAGCCGCCATTCAGTACGCCTATGACAACGGCCTGATGATCGGCGTTTCGGCAACGGAATTTGCGCCGGAAGCGACCACCACCCGTGCCATGATCGTCTCCATGCTGGCGCGGTTGGAAAATGTCACTGACGCTGACAGCGCAGGATTTACCGACGTTGCCGACGGCGACTGGTACGCCACCTCAGTGAACTGGGCCGCCAACGAAGGCATCGTTGCGGGCTTTGGCGACACCTTCCAGCCAAATGCCGCGATCACTCGCGAACAGCTCGCCGCCATGCTCATGAACTACGCCGATTACAAGGGCATTGATGTGAGCGCCCGTGCCGATCTCAACGGCTACAGCGACCAGCCAAGCGCATGGGCCAGCGAAGCCGTGCAATGGGCCGTCAGCGAAGGCTTGATCGCAGGTGTCACTGATGACGAATTCCAGCCGCAGGGCAACGCCACCCGCGCTCAAGTCGCAGCCATGCTCCAGCGCTTCATCGAAAACGTTCTGTAAGCACAGGTGGTGGCGACGACGCGCGATCGATATATTTTCGATTGGCAGAATGGTTTCTGAAAGAAACGGAAGCTGTCAATGATCACAAACGAAACTACGAGCTAGTCCCGAAGGGGTCTTCCAGCGTTTCATTGAAAACGTGCGCTAAACTCAGACAGACAAACACACCAGGCCTGTACTGCTGATTCTTCAGCGGTACAGGCCTGGTTTATTTTGCGGTGAATCGGTGGGTGTTGTCAGAATTTTTTCTTGACAGCTGACGGAGGAGGGTGTATAGTCAAGGTGTAATCTAGTTTGTTAGTTGAGTAACTAACTGACTTTACGAAAGGAGGTGCGCGCATGACGATCGATCCACAGAGTGAAAAGCCGATCTTTATCCAGATCGCGGAGCAGTTGGAAGATGCAATCTTTACAGGGATCTATCCGGAAGGCGAGAAAGTGCCGTCAACGAATGAGATTGCGGCGCTCTTGGCGATCAATCCGCACACGGTGCTGAAGGGGATGAATATATTGGTTGATGAAGGCATTATCTACAAAAAACGCGGCCTCGGCATGTTTGTTTCAGACGGTGCGGTGGCAGTGATCATGAAGAAACGACAGGGACAGTTTTATGAGCGCTATATTCAGGCGCTGATCGATGAAGCGGAGAAACTGGCGATGACGAAGGAAGATGTCATTGCGCTGATCGAGAGGGGGTATAACCATGAACGGGATTGAAATCACAAACGTATCGAAGCGCTACAAAAACGTGGCGGCGCTGGATGGGGTGACGCTCTCTTTTGCGCCGGGAAAGATCTACGGCCTTCTGGGGCGCAACGGCGCGGGTAAAACGACGCTGCTGAATGTCATCGCCAACCGCATCTTTGCCGATGGCGGTACAGTGACGATCGATGGCGAAAACGCCGTGGAAAACATGGCGGTGCATGATAAGCTATTTTGCATGAGTGAGCAGGATCTCTACAGCCCGGCGCTCAGGGTGCGCGATCATTTCAAATGGACAGCGCGCTTTTACGAAGGTTTTGACCTTGAGCGGGCGCAGGAGATCGCGGCGCTCTTCGGTCTGGATGAACGCAAGAAGTTCAAGGCGCTGTCCAAAGGCTACCAGTCGATCTTCAAACTGACGATCGCGCTGGCGCTGGATGTGCCGTATGTGGTTTTCGACGAGCCGGTGCTGGGGCTGGATGCAAATAACCGTGAGCTTTTTTATAAGCTGCTCCTGGAAAAATACGAGCGCGAGGGGAACACGCTGATCATCGCCACGCATCTGATCGAGGAGGTGGCGAATCTGATCGAGGATGTGGTGCTCATTGACCACGGAAAAGTGCTCCTATCCGAGAATGTTGAAGTGCTCTTATCTCAGGGCTTCACGGTGAGCGGTTTTGCGAGCGATGTGGACCGTTATTGCGCGGATAAGCGCGTGATCGGTGTGGACAATCTTGGCGGTCTGAAGCTGGCGTATGTGCTGGGTGAACGCACACCGGCGCCGGAGGGCGTGAACCTGCAATTTACAGCCCTCAATCTGCAAAAGCTCTTCGTCAAGCTGACAGAAACAGAGGAGGGGGTGTCATGAGCAAGCTGAAAGCTGTGGTGCATTTTGAACTAGCCACTTCGCAGCGTTATCTGTTGATCTTCTACTGCATTGAGTTCAGCATGGTGGCTGTGACGTTATTATTGACCTGGCTTGGGCGGGGCAGTGTCGACGAACCGTATTTTGCGGCGCTGGAGCTTTGCGCGATGATCTTCATTTTTATCTTCGGCATCTTTGGCTTCGCAGAAGATTTTAAGATGCTCCTGCAGAATGGCTATACCCGTTGTTACATTTTCATCGCGACGCTGGTGCTCTTTCTGCAGACGGCGGTGACTCTTGCGCTGGTCGACACGCTGGCGGCGCGGCTGCTCGAGGGGGTGGCGCACGGCTACTGGTCGCTTTTCACGGCGATCTATGGGCCGGACCACGCGCTCTGGCTGCAGGGGCTCTGGCGCTTCGGGGTATATGTCAGCCTTGTCAGCGTGGGTTATCTGTGTGCGCTGACGGTGACGCGGCTGGGGACAAAACGTGCGCTGATCCTTGGGATCGCGCTTTGGTGTGCAGGCGTGGTGATATTGCCGCTGGCTTTTCGTGAATGGCTGCCCGATGCGCTGCGTTATGATATTGGCACTGGGGCAGAAACGTTCATTTATCATTGCGCTGGCTTCACCGCCGAGGGCGTGCAGCTGATCAATCCGCTGCTGTCGCTGTCTGCGCTTACGGTGCTGGGCTTTGCGATCTGTTTTGCACTCATGCGCCGGGCGCCGCTGAGATGAGAGGAGGATTCTGATGAAACCTATCAAGGCATTACTCTGGTACGAGACGCTGAACGTCTTCAAGATGGCTGCAAGTTTTTACGGGGCGATGTTGGGATGCATGGCGGTGATGCTGCTGGTCATCCAGGGGCTCACCGGCGAGGCAGTCTTTGCAACTGTGCCGGGGATCGATTTTCTGGCGATGGTGCTGTCCATTGTTGTTGGGGCGGTGGCGCTGTCGGAGAACTACCGGTATTTTAAGCAGAATGGTTTCACACGCCGCGCCATCTTTTTCGGCGATCTTTTTGGTTTTGCGCTGGGCGCGGCAGTGGTGGCGGGTGTTGGCACACTGCTGCCAATGGTGGTGCGTGGCTTCATTCCGGGCTATCTGTCGGCAGTGATGCAGGTGTATGGCAGCGACGTGGGCGCATTCGCCGTCTGGGCACTGCTTTTTTTCAGTTTCTTCTTTTTGGCGAGCCTGGCGTATTTCTTCGGTGCGCTTGCGCTGCGGCTCGGCAAGCGGCGCAGCGCCATCAGCGCGATCGTGCTCTTCTGTCTGGTGATGGTGGTGCTGCCGACGCTCACGCAGCTCTCCCGCAGCTTCGCACTTTTCAGCGGCAGGGTGATCGATGCTTTCATCGCCTGCCTGGGATTTTCTGCAGAAGCGGCGCCGCTCATCTGGCCTGCCGTCGCGACAGCAGCAGCGGCAAGCGTGATCGCCGTGATCTTAGGTTTTGCAGTGATGCGCCGCTTTGAATGGCGCTGGTGAATGACAGCGGCTCCGTTACGTCGGAGCCGCTTTTTCGTTGCATGGGAAAGCCTCTGGCGATACAATGATGGTAACAACGAATGGGGGTGGAGACGATGATCCGACTGGCGATCTGTGACGATGATGCGCAGGCGGTGGCAGCGCATCGCACTCTGGCTGAGCAGGCGCTCAGCGGGGCTGGCTATGGAGTGATGGTGGAGACCTACACGAAGAGCGAGAGCCTCTTGGCGGATATCTGTGAGGATGGGCGTGCGTTCGATCTGATCCTGCTCGATATTGAAATGCCGGGGCTGGACGGTATGGCGTTGGTAGCAAAGATCGCGCCGTATCTGCCGCAGGTGCGTGTGATCTTTATCACTTCCCACCGCGAGTACGCCATCGATGCGTATGCGCTGAATATCTTTCGTTATGTGCCGAAGGATGAGCTGGCCGAGCGGCTGCCGCAGGCAGTCATTGATGCGGCGAAGCTGATCACGCTTGAAGATGGGAAGAGCTATACGATCCAGAATGCGCACCGGCTGGAAAAGCTGGCACTGCGCGACATTCTCTACATTGCCCGTGAGGGCAAAAACGTCTGCTTCCTCACCGCTCAGGGTGCGGCGCTCGAGCGCACGAGTCTGGCGGCGGTGATGGAGCGGTTGGATGATCCGGCGTTCGCGATGATCGACCGTGGTATGATCGTCAATCTTGTGCATGTGCTTGCGGTGAAAGATGGTTTCGCAGTGCTGGACAATGGTGTGCAGCTGCCGATCAGCCGCGGGCATCTGGCAGAGGTGAAGGCGCAGCTGGCGGCGTACTGGGGGGCGCTCTTATAATGGGTGCGATGTTTTCTCTGGTTGCTTTAGCAGTATTGCGTGTATGTCTGGGGCTGTATCTGATCGCTTGTCTGACGCGCAGCGGCGTGCGGTTGTCAGCGCGCTGTGCCTGGGTGTGCCCTGCGGCTCTGGGGGTGGTTGTCTTTGGCTGGCCGAATCCGGCGCAGATGGGGCTCGAAGCGGTGGCTTTGGCGCTGTGTGCGGCGCGTTTTCTGAGATGTGACGGGCGCAGGAGTCTTTTTATCGCGACATACTACGAGATCGCTTTGGCGCTCTGGCATTTTATCTTTGCGGCGTGGCTGGCTGTGGCTTTTACAGATGCGGCCTTCTTTGATACCGCTGCACCACAGGGCCAGGCGGCGCTCTGGCTCGTGCACGGCGTGGCGCTGTTTGCTGTGTTGGTCGTGTGCAAACGCAGATGTGCATCGCGACGACAGGTGATGAAGGGTTTTGCGATGTTTTTTCTGCTGAGCCTGGTGTCCCTCATTTCCCTGCAAGAGCAGGCGCGGCTGGCGATCTCCGGTGAAACGATCGATCTCTGGCTGATGATGACGCTCATCCTGATGATCGGTGTGCTGGTTGCGAACCTGCGCAGCCAGCTCGATACCGAGCGTGAGCTTGCCACCCTGCGTGCGGCGCAGGCGGAAAGCGCTGAGCGGGAGTATCAGCGGCTTTCCCGGACTTATGCGGCGAACGCGCGGCTTTTCCACGATCTGCACAATCATCTCGGCGTGCTGCAGCGGCTCATCGCACAGGAGAAGATCATCGAGGCGGCGGACTATCTTGACAGCTTGCAGGCACCGTTGTCTGCCCTCACTACTCAGCACTGGACGGGTGATGAGACCGTGGATCATCTCATCTCTGCCGGTCAGCAGCAGTGTGAGGCGGCAGGCATCCGCTTTACGGCGATGGTAGAATTTCCAGCGCATACAAATCTTCGTGGTGCTGATCTCTGTGCCATTCTCGGAAATCTTCTCGACAACGCCCGGGAAGGCGCCCTGCAGGCCAGTGGGGAACGTTTTCTGCGACTGGTGATGCGGCGCATCGGCATGACTCTCGTGATCAAAGTAGAGAACAGCGCCCGGGCACCTCACGAAGATCTTTCAACAACGAAGACTGATGGTGGCCTTCATGGATGGGGTCTTGCCAGCGCCAGTGCCGCTGCGGCACGTTACGATGGCGTTGTGCAGACAAACTACACGGAGGGCGTTTTTACCGCCATCGCCACCCTTTCTTTTGACACCATTTGACCACGCCGCAGCGGCGTGGTCTTTTTATGCCCAAAAACCGACCGTTTACGGACATTTGCGCAGGATGCACGCGGGACGTGTAGAATAAAGACAAGTTAAAGAACATGCGAAACATTTTCAAAGGAGGATATGATCATGCGTCACTTTTATTTTCGCCTTGTCATGGGCTTTGTCTTTCTCGTTTGCTTTGTCTTTAGCGCGATAACAGTGAATACGATGGGCATCATGCTTTTCGCCTTTATGGGTTCGGCAATGTTTTATGGCGCTTATACGGAATGGAAACGGATCGGCGGCGGACGGTCATGAGCACATTGGAGATCCAGGGACTGACAGCCTGGTATGCACCGGCGCATCCGGTGCTGCGGGATTGCACATTTTCCCTTGCTGCAAACGAGGTCGTCGGCCTCATTGGGCTTAATGGCGCTGGCAAAACGACGCTCCTGAACGTGCTCAGCGGTCTGCACGCGGATTTTTCCGTCGCGCGTGCGACATGGGGCGGCGTACCGACAGGTTTTCGCGATGTTGCGTTCAAGCGTGCGCGCTATACGGTTTTTGCCGAGGATGCCGCCTTTGGCTATTTCAGCTTCCGCGAATATCTTGCCTTTGTGTCCCGTGCTTATGGTGTGTCCCTGCCGGAAACGGAGGCTCTTGTGGCAGGCTTTCATTTTGAAGATTATACGGACGTGCCGATCCGCGAACTTTCCACCGGCAACCGCAAAAAAGCCTTTCTCATCAGTGCTTTTGCGTTGCGGCCTCCGCTGCTTCTGCTCGATGAGCCGGTGAACGGGTTGGATTTTCAGAGTACAGAATTTCTCTATCAATGTATGAATGATTATCGTGGTACTGGCACGCTGCTGTTTGCGTCTCACGTGCTCGAAAGCATCACACTGACCTGCGAGCGTGTGCTCGTACTCAAAGAAGGGTGCATCTGTCGTACGTTTACAGCAGAAGAGATCGGTGCCGCAGCGATCCGGGAGGCGCTCGGTAATGACGACATTTAGCTGTTTTGTTCGTAAATGCTTTGGCGCGCGGGGCGAACGTCTCGCACGCTCGCTGGTACTCAGTGCTGTTGTGTACGGCGGGCTTTCGGCAGTCGGGTGGCATGCAGCGATCTCTGCTTTTGTACTTGGTATGATGGTGGGTGCGTTCAGCGGCGGTGTCATGGGACGCGCTCTTGTCGCATCAGACAATCAGTGTGAACTCCGTCATCTGTTGATGCTTCCAGGCAGTGCGCGTTCGCTGGTCGGCGGTTACGTCAGCGCCATGGCGTTCTATACCCTTGCGTCGAAAACGCTGCCGCTTTCAGCGATCCTCTTTGCTGTCAGTGCCTGGAACGTGTGGACGCTTATACTTGCCTTTTTCTGTGCGTTGAACGGTGTGCTGTTCGCGGCACTTTTTATCAGCAGGCAAGGCGGGCGCCGGGAAATTGCAGCAGGGCTGCTTACGCTTCTTGTCGTGTTCCGTCTTGCTATTGGGAGCCCGGTCCTTGTGCCGCTGCTTGTATTTTCCGCGATCGCAGAAATCTTCCTGCTTGCGCGCTGTGATGCATACACTTTTTTGCGGTGGGCGGCGAATGGTAACAGGCGTTCCACCAGCGCACGCCGTTTTCTCATGCTGCGCTATTTCCTGCGCCATCTTCTGGCACATCGGAATTATCTTGTGAACACGATCGGACTCTGGCTCCTTGCTGCCGCGCTGCCGTTTTTCTTTGCTGGATTTGCCGGGATGGCATCCGCTGTGCCGCTCGGCTTTGCCATCCTTACGCTGAACACCCCGCTTGGCATCCTGCTCTCAGCCGATCCATTGCTTGCACGTGCCGTGCGCTTGCTTCCAGGTGCTTTTCGCCATTTCTGTCTGCCATATGCAGCGCTTCTTGCTGGTGCAAATCTTATCGCTGATGTTATTTTTCTGGCCAGTTGGGTGCTTACAACGGGTTCTGTCACCCTGCCAATGCTTGCCGCTGCCCTTTTCATCGCGCTGCAGAGCGCTCTTGCCAGTGTCTGGCTGGAATGGCGGCATCCACTCAAAAACTGGCGCATCGAAAGTGATCTTTGGCACCATCCCCGCAAATACCTTGTTCCAGGTACAATGCTTCTTCTGTCGGCAGCCATTGGCATTTGGCCTGCATTACTGACGATCTGCTGGGGGATCCTGGCGGTGGAGTGTGTGATGGTGTGGTGGTGGATCAGAAGAAAATATATATAGAACGGCCTTGACCCTTCCCCAAGGTCAGAGTATATACTGGGTCCATGATCATGATCTAACCATCGCAGAGGAGGATAAACGATGCTTTCTGTTGGAGAATTTTCAAAGATCTGCCTGGTCAGTGTGAAGACACTGCATCATTATGACAGGATCGGCTTGCTGCGACCGGCGCAGGTGGATGCGGCAACAGGTTACCGTTACTATGATGTGGCTCAGCTTGATCGTATGCTGTTGATCGCTCGGCTCAAACGTTACGGCATGACGCTCGTGGAGATCGCACGATTCCTCGATCGTGATGATTTTGCTTATCGTCTGCATGTATTGAAGCAGCAGGCAGAAAAGATTGAACAGGTGGCGCAGGAGCAGGCGCTCATTCTCCGGGAGCTCACGGCACACCTGAAGGATTATGAGAGGACTGGAGATATCATGGATCATCAGAAACACTACGAAGTCAGCATTACGGAAGCACCTGCGGTTGCAGTCTGCACAAGCCGTCAGGTGATGAGCACCGATGAATTTGGTGTTTATTACAGCAGTATTTTTGAGCGGATCACGCGTGACCATCTGACGCCTGATCGAAGCATCGGTGCGATCTACTACGACCGTGTCTTTGATCCGAAGGGCTCAGACATCGCACTTTTTGTCGGCATCCAGGAAAAGGATAAGGCTGATGCGATGATCGGCGGCCAGCGCTGCGCGCATGTGCTGCACAAAGGCCCATACAGCACACTGCCTGATGCTTATGCAGCGATCGTGGCATGGCTCGAAGAAAATGGCGTCATCTGGGACGGCGCACCATTTGAGTTTTATCTGAAAGATCAGTTCAACAGCCGTTCACCGGAAGAATGGGAAACGGCGATCTATTTTCCGATCAAAGAGAACAATTAAATGTAAAATGCCCGTTCACTGTCACGTGAGCGAGCATTTTCAGCGTGCGAAGGGTTCTGTGAGCGCCCGGCGTTCCGGGCGCGTGACAAGGTGGTAGATGATGTCAGCGGAGGGTTCATTGAGCGGGAGAATGAGGTGGTCGGCGGGGGAAAGATTTACGACGCGCGCGAGGTTGGTGGTGAAGCTGAGAAGGGTGGAGTGGCGCACGAGCTCGTCAAATTCAAATTCATCAGTCTGTACGAGAAAACGTGAAGCAGGCATACGCGTGCGCACGAGCGTGTTCCAAAATCCGAGCTCGTCGCGCAGGAGGCAGTTATAACCGTTGAGCTTGTCGAAGGTAAGAGCGGTTTCGCAGGCGAGGGGATGTTCTCGCGGTACGCAGACGGCGAGTACTTCGTGCAGGTATGGAACATCAAAAAAAGCGTCGTCGGGGCAGGCGAAGGGCAGGATAGCGAGCGTGCAGTCGTTGGCTGCCAGCGCAGACATTATCTCTGGCGTATCGCTGACACGGGAAGAGAGGGTGTTCTCAGGAAAACGTGCGGCAAGCTGTGGTAATAGTGACCACAGTGGTGCTGGTGCGCAGCTGATCACGCTGATCACCCGTTGGCTGCGATCGAAGGATTGTACAGCGCGTACAGCCTGTTCTGCGTCAAAGAGCAGTTTGCGTGCATGTTCAACTGCGCGTTCGCCAGTGGCGTTCAGCGTGATGCGGTTGCGCCCGCGGTTGAAGAGCGGCACGCCGAATGCTTCTTCGATGTGCTGCATGGTGCGCGTGATCGTTGGCTGAGAAATGTGCAGTACTTCCGCTGCCCTGGACAGCGTGCCGCAGTCGGCGAAAGTGACGAGCTGTTCAAGATCGTTCAGATTGAGCATGGGGAGGCCCTCCTTACTATTTATCAGATGAAATACAGATTCCTGTATTGATATTGTACATCCTGGAGTTTAAGCAGTAAACTGGGATCATAAAAGGATCATTGATTTCATGATCAGAAATTAAAGGAGGACAATATCATGGAATATATCACTCTGAACAATGGTGTCAGGATGCCACAGCTCGGCTACGGTGTCTACCAGATCCCTGCGGAAGACACGGAGCGCTGCGTTCGTGCAGCGATCGATGCCGGTTATCGTTCTATTGATACGGCGCAGGCATACTATAATGAAGCAGAAGTCGGCAAAACCATCGCCGCCTGTGGTGTGCCGCGCGAAGTGCTGTTTATCACCACGAAAGTCTGGATCAGTAATGCCGGCGAAAAGAAAGCGGCCGCCTCTATCGACGAATCGCTCAAAAAACTTGGCACCGATTACATCGATCTGCTGCTGATCCACCAGCCATTTGGTGATTACTATGGTACCTGGCGTGCTATGGAAGCGGCATATAAGGCTGGCAAGGTCCGTGCCATTGGGGTTGCGAACTTCATGGCTGACCGTTTCATCGACCTGGCACATTTCGCTGAGATCAAGCCAGCGGTGAACCAGCTGGAGACCCATGTCTTCCAGCAGCAGAAACAGATCCGCCCTTATCTCGAAGAATTTGGGACCAGGCTCATGAGCTGGGGCCCATTTGCCGAAGGCCGCAACGACTATTTCACGAACCCAACGCTTACTGCGATCGGCGCCGCACATGGCAAATCTGCTGCGCAGACAGCCCTGCGCTTCATGCTCGAAGATGAGATCATCCTTATTCCGAAATCTGCGCATGAAGCACGTATCCGTGAGAACTCTGATATTTTCGGTTTCAGTCTGACAGACGACGAGCGCGCACAGATCGAAGCGCTCGATGGCGGGCAGAGCCTTTTCTTTTCTCACTATGACCCGGAGACGGTCAAGTGGTTCATGACTTTTGCGTGATCTTAAACGAAAAATGCGTCAGCGAAAACATTCCGTTTTCGCTGACGCATTTTGTTTATTGTCTGATCACAGATCAATGATGGTCGCAGTCGTGGTGGTCGCAGGCGATCTGATTGTCTTTGAGGTTGCCTGCGAGATAGGCGGTGAGCACATCTTCGATCGGGCCGCTGCAGCCGCGGATGACCTGGATGCCATTGGAATTGAGCACATTCAGTGCGCCGTTGCCCATGTTGCCGGCGAGCATCACGCGCACGCCCAGGCGAGCCATCTGTGGAGCGATGTCGGATTTGCAGCCACAGCCCTGCGGGGATGGCATGTCTTCAGTCGAGAGGACTTTGCCGCCTTCGATCGTAGCGATGGTGTAATGGTCACAATGGCCGAAATGATCGTCGATGCGTCCGTCTCTGGTTGGTAAAGCTACTTTCATAGTTTGATTCCTCCTGTTCTACTGGTATCATATATCGCCTGCGGCAAAAAGTCCAGAGGGTTCTCGCTCACTGTGCACGATGGCCTGTGGCCTTTGCAGCACGCTGTGCACGATGGCCTGTGGCCTTTGCAGCACGCTGTACACGATAGCCTGTGGCCTTTGCAGCACGCTGTGCACGATGGCCTATAGCCTTTGTAGCTTGCGCGTGCTTTATATGTCGTGTACAATAAAAATATCTGTCTAATGAGGAGAAGATATTATGGATCAAGAACGGAGAAGGGCACTTGGTGCCCTTACACACACGCTGGGCATCGGCAAGATCGATCTGCCGCTGTTGGATGTGGCATTGACGCATCCGTCGTATGCGATGGAACATCAGCTGCGTGCAGACAACCAGCGCCTGGAATTTCTTGGCGATGCTGTGGTCGATCTGCTGATGGGGGAATACCTGTTCAAAGCGTTTCCGGACGATGATGAAGGCAAGCTCACAAAGATGCGGGCCAGTCTCGTCTGTGAGGATGCGCTGGCAGATGCAGCACGGCAGCTGGGACTGAGCACTTATCTGCGCCTGGGTCGCGGTGAAGCGGCAACAGGTGGTGCACAGCGTGCTTCCAACCTGGCGGATGCCTGGGAGGCGATGTGCGGGGCGATCTATCTGAGCTGCGGCCTGGATGTGCTGCGTCCGGTGCTGGAAAAATACCTGGCGCGTACGATCGCTCGCGTAAAAGGTGGCTATTATGGTGATTACAAAACCCGTCTTCAGGAATATATCCAACAGGAGTCGGGGCATACGATCGTTTATGAGCTGTTGGAAGAGACAGGGCCGGCTCATGACCGCGACTTCCATGTAGAGGTGCGTGTCGATGATGTGCCGCGCGGCAGCGGTTGGGGGAAGTCAAAAAAACTGGCGCAGCGTGAAGCGGCGATGCAGGCGCTGATCGCTTATGGTGCTCTGCCAAAGGTGGATGAAACCCGATGAAGCACAAACAGGTGATCATGCCCGTTTTTGTGCCGCATATGGGGTGTCCGCATGCCTGTGTGTTCTGTGATCAGTACCGTATCACAAGGCATTGGCAGCCTCCGCGGCCAAAGGAATTGGCGGCGATGGCACAGGCATGGCAGGCTTCCTGCGGTGCGGCGCCGGAACTGGCTTTTTATGGTGGCAGCTTTACAGCGATCGCGCCTGCACTTCAGGAAGCGCTTCTGGGCGCGGCGGCAGCACTCGTGGAAAAGGGCGCGGTCAGCAGGATCCGCCTCTCTACACGGCCGGATGCCCTGGATGACAATGTATTGGCGCGTTTGGCCTATTATGGCGTGGAAACGGTGGAGATCGGCGTGCAGTCGCTGGATGATGATGTGCTCGCCGCTTCCCAGCGTGGCCACACCGCTGCTACAGCGATGCAGGCGATCGAACGGGTGAAGGCAGCAGATTTTCGCTGTGGTGCTCAGTTGATGCTGGCGCTGCCGCAAGATACGCCGGAAAAGAGTCTTGCGACTTGCAGGAAGGTGATCGATCTGGAGCCGGATCTGGCACGCATCTATCCGACAGCAGTGATCCGCGGGACGGCATTGGCAGAGCGTTACGCAGCCGGGCAATATGCGCCGTGGCCTTTTGATACGGTGCTGGACACAGCCGCCATGATGCTGGATATGTTCAGCAGCGCACAGATCCCAGTGATCCGCATCGGCCTGCAGGCGGAGGATAACCTCTCTCAGGGCGATGTGATCGCCGGTGCCTATCATCCAGCCCTTGGTGAGCTGGTCAAGGCGCGTCGGTTTCGCCAGCGTATGCAGGCACTCCTGTCAGAAAATGAGACAGCGCCAGTGACGTTCGCAGTAGCACCGCGATACCTTTCGCAGGCGATCGGCCAGCATCGGGAAAACCTCACGGTACTCTCGGCGCAGGCTGGTCAGCCGGTGCATGTGATGGCTGATGCGTGTATCAGCAGTGATAACGTGGAAAGAAGGTGAGATATGTTTCTCAAATCCCTTGAAATACAAGGCTTTAAATCCTTTGCCGATAAGGTGCAGTTCACTTTTTCTCCAGGGGTGACCGCTATCGTTGGTCCGAATGGCAGCGGCAAGAGCAATGTTGTGGATGCGATCCGCTGGGTATTGGGCGAACAGAGTGCGAAGACGCTGCGTGGGGCGAAGATGGAAGATGTCATCTTTTCCGGCAGTGCAGGCCGTAAGCCTGTTGGCATGGCACGTGTCACGATGATCCTTGACAACAGCCAGCGTGTGTTTGCGCTGGACGCCGACGAGATCGAGGTCTCCCGCACCCTTTATCGTTCCGGTGAGAGCCATTATATGCTCAACAAAAATACCTGCCGCCTCAAGGACATCCAGGAGCTCTTTATGGACACAGGGCTTGGCAAGGATGGCTTCAGTGTCATCGGCCAGGGCAAGATCGAAGAGATCCTCACCTTGCATGCAGAAGAACGCCGTGGCCTCATCGAAGAAGCTGCCGGCATTAGTAAATATAAGTATCGCAAGCGTGAAGCAGAACGTAAGCTGGCATCGACCAATGACGACATGACGCGCCTTGATGATATCCTTTATGAGTTGGAACAGCGCATCGATCCATTGGCTGAACAAGCAGAAAAGGTGCGCGTTTATCGTGGGCTCAAAGCCGAATCTGACGCCTTGCATCTGGCACATCTGACACGACAGTATCTGGATCATCAGGAGAAGCAGCGGGCACAGCGTGCTGCTCTGGACACGGCCGAGCAGGAAGCAGTGGCGGCGCAGACCCGGCTGGATCAGCTGGAAGCTGGTCTCAGTGAAACCAAACAGGCGCTTGCGGCTGAGCGGCATCAGCGCGATGACGCACAGGCGGCATATACCGATGCGCTGCGTGAGACCCAGCGTCATGAAACCGAGCTGACAAGACTCTCTGAACGGCAGCAGAACATCACCGCACGTCTGGGCGCATTGACAGCAGTCATGGAAGAAAACGCGCGAAAGCTCACAGCAGCGGTAGAAGAGGCAGCCACTCTGGCAGAAGGGCTGGAAGCCGCCAAAACGGAAGCAGAGACTGCGCGCGCAGCTTCGACAACAGCAAAAGATGCATTGAATGCCGCTGAGAGTGAAGTCGCGCGCCTCAAGCAGGCACTGGAAGACGGGCAGGCACAGCAATTTGAACGGCTTTCAGTACAGGCAACCGTTAACAACACCATCACCCGTCTGGAACAGACGCTGCATGGTGAGCAGGCACGGCGTGAACGTGTGGCTTCGCGTGTTGCTGCCCTGGCGGAACAAAAGGCGCAGCTGGACGAAGAATATGCTGCTCGCAAAGCGGAGCAGACAGACCGCGAGACAACATTGGAAACAGCGTCACAGCAGCTGGATGCCCTTACGGCAGAGATCGGGCGTGCCAGAGAAGCGCTCACCAGTCAGCAGCAGGCGCAGCAGGCTTTGGCACAGCAGTATATGCAGGCCAAGAGTCGTCTGGATACCCTTGAAGAATTCGAAGCCAGCGGTGAAGGTTATTATCAGGGTGTGCAGGCGGTGCTGCGTGCAAAGAAAGAAGAACGGCTGCAGGGCATCCAGGGTTCGATCCTTCAGCTCCTGGAGATCCCGACAGCTTATCTGACGGCCATCGAGAACGCCCTTGGCGGTGCTGCCCAGAATGTGGTCGTGACAAGCGATCGTCAGGCGCAGCAGGCCATTGACTGGCTGAAAAAAGAACGTCGTGGTCGCGTTACTTTTATGCCGCAGAACCTCGTCAGAGGCAAGCGGCAGGATGTGGACTTTCATGATGAGGCGGTGCTCGGACTGGCGCTCGATCTGGTGCATTATGATCCACAATACGAGTCGGTCATGGCACAGCTTTTGGGCCGTGTCTGGATCCTGCGGGACCTTGCGAGCGCCACAGCACTCGCGAAGAAGACAGGGGCCAAGTATCGTTTCGTGACGCTGGAAGGCGATGTGATCGCTCCGGGCGGGAGCATGACTGGTGGGCATCAGAAAAAACAGAGCTCCATTGTTTACCGTAAACATGAGATGGGCACGCTTAAAGAAAAGATCGCCGCGTTATCTGCTCAAGGAACACAGCTCAAACAGGCCATCCATGATCAACAGGCGGCACTGGCAGCTCTGGAAACGCAGCAGACCGCGGCCCGGGAAGAGGTGCAGAGTCATCAGCTCAAGCTGCGAGAGGCTGCTGTGGTATTGGATCAGCTCCAGTCACAGGTCAGACGCCTGGAGCGCGAGCAAACACTGGAAACGATGAACGCGCAGGATCTGAACGCTGCCCGCGAAAAAGCGGAAGAAGAATTGGCCGCCGCCAGAAAAGAGGCTGAGGGCATCGGCCAGGCCCTGTCGGAGATCGTTTCTTCTTTGGCAGCGGTGCGGTTGGCGCTCAGTGAAGCTGAGCAAGTACAGCAGGAAGCCCAGGCGGCGCTGCAAGGCATGCTTGTCAGAGCAGCGACGATGGAAGAGCAGTATCAGCATCACAGGCAGCGTGCGCATGCCGCAGCGGATGCAGAAAGAACACTCCAGACGCAGGCGCAGCGCATGAACAGCGAAAAACAGGAGCTGGATGCTGAACAGGTGAAGCTGGCTGAGGCGCTGGCAGGCGAAAAGGCAGCATTAGCTGATGCTCAGAAGGCGCATGTTCAGATCGATACTGCGATGCAGGCCGTCAAAGATAAGATCGATGGCTTTGAACAGACCATCCGTGAACAGGAGCAGGCGGAAAATGAGGCCCGACGGCATAACGATGCCTGCTGGCATGCCCGTAATACGGCTGAGATGAGTCTGACACGCAGCGAAGAGAAGCTGGCACAGATCACCGACCAGCTCATGGAAGTGTTTGAGCTTTCTCCGGAAGCGGCCATTGCAGCGGCGGATATGAGCCTCGATGTCAGCGGTGCAGCTGCGCGCCTGAAGCGTTTGCGAGAGAAGATCGCCCGTCTGGGCGAGATCAACTTCACGGCACTGGAAGAATACGAAAAGGTCAGTGAGCAGGCAGCATTCCTGCGCACGCAGATAGAGGACCTGAACCTTGCCAAGGAAAAACTCGAGGCAGTCATCCATGAGATGGAAACGACCATGTCTAAGCGCTTCAAAGAAGCCTATGAAAAAGTCAACGAGCAGTTCTCGCAGATTTTTACTGCGATGTTCGGCGGCGGCGCAGCGAGGCTGGAGCTTTCAATGCCTGGGAGATATCTGGAAACTGGTGTTGAAATCGTTGCTCAGCCACCAGGAAAAAAAGAACGCGTGCTGACTCTTCTCAGCGGCGGCGAGCGCGCACTCACGGCTGCGGCCTTGCTCTTTGCGCTGCTCGAGGTGCGCCCAAGTCCGTTCGTTATCCTTGATGAGATCGAAGCGGCCCTCGATGAAGCCAATGTCGAACGCTTTGCTGAATTTATCAAACAATATACCAATCGTACCCAGTTTATCATCATCTCTCACCGCAAAGGGACCATGGAAGCAGCTTCGGTGCTCTACGGGATCACCATGGATGCCAATGGTGTTTCCAAACAGGTCTCGGTGCGCCTGAGTGATTTTAACGAAGGATAGGAGGAAACCAATGGGATTTTTTGACCGTTTTCGCAAGAAGAGCCCTGGCGAAAAAACTGACGCCGAGGCGCTCAATAAAGAACTTAACGATGGTCTGTCTAAAACACGCCGCGGCTTCATGGAAAAGGTCTTTGGCGTGCTCTCTGGTAAGGAGATCGACGATGATCTCTATGATGAACTCGAAGAAGCGCTGATCCAAGGGGACGTTGGCGTCAACACGGCCCTCGATCTGGTGGAACGTCTGCGTGACCGGGAAAAACGTGATCATCTCAAGACCAGTGCTGATCTCAAAGAGGCGTTTGCCGATGAGCTCGTGCAGCTTCTGGGCGAAGAAGAGACACCGCTGGCTCTTGAACCAGATACACTCAACATCATCCTCTTTGTCGGGGTCAATGGTGTCGGCAAGACGACCAGCATTGGCAAGATCGCCTGGCAGCTCAGGGAAGATGGACATAAGGTCATCCTCGGTGCTGCTGACACTTTCCGTGCTGCTGCTGCCGATCAGCTCAAGATCTGGGGAGAACGTGTCGGCTGTGATGTGATCGCGCACCAGGAGGGCGCCGATCCTGCGGCAGTCGTTTTTGATGCCATCGCTGCCGCTAAGTCCCGTGGCTGTGATGTGCTGCTCGTGGATACGGCAGGCCGTTTGCAGAACAAAGTCAACCTTATGAACGAGCTTGCCAAGATCCGCAAGGTCATCGACCGTGAAGCACCAAACAGCCTGCGCGATGTGCTCCTTGTGCTTGATGCGACGACGGGACAGAACGCACTCAACCAGGCAAAGGTCTTCAAGGAGACTGCCGGTGTCACCGGGGTGGTCCTGACCAAACTCGATGGCACTGCAAAAGG
Source organism: uncultured Peptococcaceae bacterium (assembly GCA_958451915.1). Classification (GTDB taxonomy): domain Bacteria; phylum Bacillota; class Peptococcia; order Peptococcales; family Peptococcaceae; genus UMGS1590. The sequence goes on along the minus strand of CAUDRX010000021.1, from coordinate 444 downwards.
TGGCGTGGTCATCGGCGTTAAGGCCGAATATGACCTGCCGATCAAATACATCGGCGTCGGCGAGCAGAAAGAACACCTGCAGGTGTTCGATCCGCGCACCTTCGCCGAAGCACTCTTCCTCGACCTTGGCGCCGAAGAAGCCGCCAAGGCAGCCGATAACGAAGAATCGAAAGAGGAGGCAGACGATGAATAAGATCTTGTTCCGTGATGTGACCATGCTCACTGGCGACGCGCTCACCCCTGTGCGCGGTGACCTGCTCATTGAAGAAGGCGTGATCCGCCGCGTCGGCCAGATCAGCGAAGAGGAAGCCGCCGGTGCGGTGGAATTTGCGCACGGCGCCCATCATGTGCTCCTGCCTGGCTACATCAATACCCACACCCACGTGGCCATGGCGCTTTTGCGCGATTACGGCGGCGATCAACCGCTGGATACCTGGCTCAATG
>CAUDRX010000020.1 GCA_958451915.1 uncultured Peptococcaceae bacterium | reverse complement strand
GGGGCGCGGATTACGTCATATACGAGCAGCCGCAGCCGCGAGAGCCGGAAGCAGCCCCCAGCGGCGAACAGCCGCCTATAAGGGTTTGGGACTATCCCAACAAGCATTTTTCGCAAACGGGTACTCGTTTGCTGTGCTTGCTATCTGCTCTTTTCTTCTACCACTACTACGGGGGAAACGTCCGGTTTGGGAAAAGTTACGAAAATAAAAACGCACGATTTCAAATGAAGCTTGTTCGTGAATATTCTTCACATACCCTTGCTTTTAGGCGGGTTTTCTTGTATAATTTATTATATATACATCTGTGTGTAGACGGCGCAAGGAGAGGTTAAGGATATGGCGGCTTATCAAAGCGAGTTAGCGGTTATCACGAAGGCAAAAGACCTCTGCTCCTATGTGATGACGGTAACGGATAAATCGCCAAAACGTTTCCGATTTACCCTTGTTGCAAAGCTGCAAAACTACGCGCTGGACATCATCGAAAACCTGTACCGGGCAAACGAGGTGTTTGTCAAAGCGGGCGACAGGGAAAAGGCGCAGCAGCGCATAGACTTCCAGCACCAGGCCTTGACGGAATTGAAACTATTGGGCTATATGGACGACTTGATTTTATTGCATGAGGACAAGGAACACTTAAAAGCCTGTCTTGCGGAAATCCGGGCGTTTGCGCAAGACAGGCTGAAACTGGAGTTTAACGAAAAGACGCAGATATTCCCTGTGTCCGAGGGGGTGGACTATCTCGGTTGGCGGTTTTATTTGACGGATACGGGCAAGGTGATCCGCCGATTGCGCACCAGCAACAAGCGGCGGTTTAAGCGGAGATTAAAAGCCTTTCAAGAGAAATACCGCAGCGGCGAAATGGATCACGACGCGATCAAGCGCAGCCTTGCCAGCTATGGCGGGCATTTAAGCCACGGGCATACATGGAAATTGAAAACAAAGATATATGGCAGCTTCGTATTGACAAAAACCCCGAAAGGGGAAGCAACGGCTATTCCGGGCGAAACGCCCGAGAACGCATAAATGATGTGAGGAAAAGGAAAGGAGGACACACAATGAAACCAAAGCGAATAATCAGTTTGCTACTTGCAATCTGCCTTGTTGCAGGGCTTATGCCTACCGTAGCTTTTGCGACAGGGAGCGACAAGGCAATCATGCTGGGCACGGAACACCTGCAAGGCGCACAGGCCGACAACATCTATTTCGGCAACTGGACTGCCCCGGACAAATATACTACCTCCGGCCCCATCAAATGGCGGGTGCTGGACGATCAAACCAACTTTGACAGCGACGGCGACGGTACAAACGATGCCGGGCTGTTCCTGCTCTCCGACGGGCTGCTTGGAACAAGCACAGAGGGCGGCGTGTTTTTTCAGCAGAACTCTCATTTAGATGGTACATATCATAAAGGCAGTGCGCCTACTGACGGCAACCATACGAATTGCCAGATTGCGAACGCATGGCAGGGCAGCGACGCGCAGAAGTGGTGCAGTACCTTTTACAATGAAAGACTAACCACGCAGGAGCAGGGCGCGGTTTTGGCAACCACGAAAAGTGACGAAGAATTTACCAGCAGCACCAATAAAATTGAGTTTGCCGCTTCCGACGATATTCTAAATGGGGACAAGGTGTTTTTCCTGTCGGCAGAGGAAGCGGAAACCAGCAGCTACGGATTTAGGAACGCTGACGACAGAATTGCAATTTATGGAAGCAGTGTGGGCTTCTGGTGGCTCCGCTCTCCCCACACAAGCGTTACGAACCATGCGGGCCTCGTCACCAGGTTCGACGACGTGAGCAGCGGCATTGTGAGCACCGTCTGGGCTGCGCGCCCCGCTTTTAATTTAGATCTGAACTCTGTCCTCTTCACATCTGCCGCCGTAGGCGGCAAATCCTCCGGCGCCGTAGACGCCGATGCTCTGCAACCAGTTTCCGAATATACAGGGAACGAGTGGAAGCTGACCCTTTTGGACAGCAGCCGGGATAGTTTTGCTATTTCCAACGCGACGATGAACGGCAGTGGCGACACAATAGCTTTCTCCTACTCGGGCGCACAGACCGGGACGAATGAATATATTTCCGTTGTAATCGAGAATAATGGCGCAATCACCCACTACGGGCGCATTTTGCAGCCGGAAAGCGCAAGCGGAACGGCAAGCCTTACGCTCCCTGAGGGCGTAACGTTAGGCGACACGACGGAGCTGTATGTATTCAACGAGCAGTACAACGGCGATAAAATGACCGACTACGCCAGCCAGCTTAAAGAAATCAGTAGCCCCACCGTTGACACCACCGCCCCGACGCTTTCCAATGGCTCGGCTACCCGCGACAGCGAAACCACCGCGACGGTGAAGTTTACCAGCGACGAAGCGGGCAGCTATTACTACGTCGTGGACAACAGCGAAACCGCACCGGCCAGCATAGATACTTCCGGTGAGGGTACTTCTTGTAAGGCCAATGAAGAAACAGAGATTTCCATTGATAGCTTATCTAACGGCGTTCAGTATATCCATATCGTCGTGAAAGACGCGGTTAATAATGTGAGTAATGTGCTGACAATACAGATTCCGGCGTACACATTCACCGTAACGGTAAATGTTGACCCGTCGAACGGCGGCACCGCATCCGCTGACCCGTCCGCTGCCGTTGAGGGAGATGAAATCGAATTGACCGCCAGCCCCAACGAGGGCTACCATTTCAAGGAGTGGCAGATTACACCGAATACCGTTTCTATCGGCGATGATAACAAGTTCACCATGCCCGCCGAGGATGTAACCGTGAAAGCGGCCTTTGAAGCGCACAGCTTCACGCAGGAAAATACAGACAACGAATATCTTGTTTCTCCCGCCACCTGTACGCAAGCCGCGACCTATTACAAATCCTGCTCCTGCGGCGCAAAAGGTACGGAAACATTTACCAGCGGAGAGGCTTTGGGCCATACGCCGGGGGCAGATTGGAAGCATGACAACGGCAGTACCCACTGGAAACTGTGCGTAAGCTGCAACGCAAAGGTTGAAGAAACCGCCCACGTCTATGACAATGAGCAGGATATTATCTGTAATGCCTGCGGCTATGTGAAGCCGACCTATGCCATTTCTGCAAGCCCCGAAACACTGGACTTCGGCAGCGAAGCGGAGGGCTACGCAGACGCACCCGCCGCGCAGATAGTAACGATTACGAATATAGGCAATCAGAGCGTAACCGTTAATCTGCCTACCAGCGCGACCTATACCATTACGGCGGGAACGGGATTTAAAAACGGTACTGCCACGCTTGCGTCGGACGGTACGGCGACATTCACCGTCCAGCCGAAAACCGGGCTTACCGCAGGAAGCCATAGCGAAACGCTTACCATTTCCGGCAGCGGTAACGCCAGCGTACAGGTTGCGTTGTCCTTTACGGTAAATACTGGCGGTACAAGCGGCGGTAGTACAGGCGGCAGCACAACCGATTATTACCGTCTGACCTTTGATGTAAACGGCGGCAGCGAGATTGCCTCTATTCTCCGCGCCGAATATACGACGGTTGACCTTTCGGATTACAAGCCGACCCGCGAGGGCTACGAGTTTACAGGCTGGTATGCCGACGAGGACTTAACAGACAAGATCACAAGCATACGCCTAACCCGCAACACGACGGTTTACGCCGGGTGGGAAGAAAAGAAAGAAAATCCGGGAACAGGCTTTGAAAACCCGTTTACCGATATTTCCGAAAACGATTGGTTTTATGAGGACGTTATGTTTGTGTTTGCCAACGACTTGATGGTCGGCACAGGCGACGCCACATTCAGCCCGGAAATATCCACCAGCCGCGCCATGATTGTCGTAACGCTGTGGCGCATGGAGGGCGAGCCGGCGGCAAAGGGCGCAAATCCCTATACCGACGTTGAAAACGGCGCATGGTACACCGAAGCGATCACATGGGCGAACGAAAACGGAATTGCGGAGGGCTATGGAAACGGCTGCTTCCAGCCAGAAACGCCCGTAACAAGGGAGCAGCTTGCAGCGTTCTTCTACCGCTATGCGGCGTATAAGGGCTACGACATAACGATAACGGGAAGCCTTGACCACTTTAACGATAAGGACAATGTTTCCGAGTGGGCGAAAGACACGATGGCATGGGCTGTCGGCTACGGGCTGATCGGTGGCAAGGACAACAACATGCTCGACCCGCAGGGCGAAGCTACCCGCGCCGAGTTTGCCGCTATGCTGCAACGTTTTTGTCAAAAAGGATAACCCAGTACCTTATCCCCACAAGCCATTCACTTGCGGGGCGCGGGCAAATAAGTCCCGCGCCCCGTTTTCTTTTTGTCTAACAGAGAAAGCCATATTTCACCCCGCGTCCATTTGCCGTAGCGCGGCAACCTTTCGGACGAGTTGAAGTGAACGCGGAAGATTACCGCGTCCGCTGTTTTTTTCACGCCCATATTTGCGAAAAAGACGCGCAAACAGGATTGAACGCCTGTTTGCGCGTCTTTTTCTGTCTTTCCGGCGGCAAGGGCTGCCGCTCGCCGCCCCAACCCCTGTTTGCAGAATACGCAGACAGGAGGTACGGCGCATGGAATACTAAATCATTTTTTTCGAGGTTTCTGCTCCCGCTTTTTCCTAAACGGGACATGCGCACCCTAGTAGTGGTGAAAGGGGAGGAAGATTATCACCCGCTTTCGCGGTTGCGAAAGGAGGTGAGAAGATGAAGCCTCAATCCCACGAAGAACATATCCGGCACACCTTGACGCATTTTGCAAAAAGGTTTTGCGGAACGAAGCGCGGGACTATCTCGACGAAATTGCGCGGAAGCGCAGCCGGGAAATCTCGCTATCGGAACTTCCCGTAGAAGTCATGGAGCAGCTTGCGGTCTAGGCCGTTACTTTGTGGAAGATAGCGCGTTTCACATTCTGGGCTGCACCGTCTATGTGGACAGCCCGGAACTCGCACAGGCGATTGCCACGCTGCCAAAGGACAAGCAGGAGGTTATTCTGCTGTTCTATTTCCTTGAAATGTCCGATCATGAAATCGCAAGGAGATTGAAAAAAGATCTACATCGACCTTCTCTTTATTGCAAAAAAGGACGATATGGCTGCCTATCAAGCCTACTGCCAATTAGCACATCATTTTTTGAGAAAAAACGATACATAAAGAGCCTGCCTCAGAACCGTTGATAAGCTCCCCATAGAGCAGATGCCCGATACAACAAAAATCGAGCCTGCATGATGGGGAGCTATTATTATGCGCAATAAAAAAACTGGAACCCTGAGATGGATTCCAGTTTGCTTGAAAGATATTTTTGTTATTCACCTTATCTGCCTGACAGGGGGGCGGTTCGGTGCGGCAGCCCCTTTTTGCCTGTCAAAGTCCTTTCTGCTCGATGCCGCTGAAGAGATAGCCCATGTGGGCGGTGGAGTTGAGCAGCACGATGCGCCAGGTGCCTTCGTTGTATTCGAGGACGTTGATGCAGGTGTTGTCCTGCTTGATCTGCCAGAAATGGGACATATCGAGCCCCATGAGGTCACAGATGACGGCCTTGTTGACGGCGTCATGGGCGGCGACGAGGACGGTCTCACCATCGTAGGCGCTGGCATATTCATCGAAGGCTTCACGCGCGCGGCGGCGCACGTCTTCGAGGCGCTCACCGCCGTCCGGCATCTGCACGAGATGGGGCGCGGTGTGCCAGCGGGCGAAATCCTCTGGGTAGGCGGCTTCGATCTCGCCGGCGAGACGGCCTTCCCAGCTGCCATGGTTGATCTCACTGAGGCGCGCATCGGCTGTGACCGCAAGGCCGTGGCGGCCGGCGACGGTCTCAGCGGTGATGAAGCTGCGCTTCAGCGGGCTGGATATGGCACGGTCGATGGTCACATCTTTAAGCCCTTCGGCAAGACGGGCAGCCTGGGCCAGCCCGCGCTCGGAAAGAGGCGTGTCTTCCTGGCCCTGGTAGCGGCCTTCGACGTTCCAGGTGGTCTCGCCGTGGCGGACGAGGATGATGCGAGTGGTCATGGTGCCTCCTTATTTATGCTTCGCAGTGGATGAGTTTGACATCAAGGATGCCCTGGATGCCCGAGATCTGTAAGAGGATGTCGTTCGGGATGTCTTCGCTGACAGCGACAGCCATGATGTTGGTGCCGGCATCGGTGGTGTTGCCGACCTGCATGCCGTTGATGTTGATCTGGGCCTTGCCGAGGATGGTGGCGATCTGGCCGATCATATTCGGCTGGTCGACATGCGGCACGAGCAGGAGGTAGCCTTCCGGCGTGAAGTCGACGCGGTACTGGTCGATCTGCACGATCTTAGGCAGCTTGCCGTCAAAGAGGGTGCCGGCGATCTCATGCTCGCCCTTGGACGTCTTGATGCGGGCGGTGATGGCCGTGGAATAGTAGCCAGCCTTGCTGGACTTGCTCTCCTTGACATCGATGTTGCGCTTCTTGGCCAGGCCTGGTGCGTTGACATAGTTGACGCTGTCCTGGAGGATCGGGTTCAGGAGCCCTTTCAGGAAGGCGGTGGTGAGGTGCGAAGTCTCCGTGTCAGAGAGGTCGCCGCTGTATTCGATCTCGACTTCCCGGACCGGACCGCTGGCCTGGTAGATGGCGATGGTACCCATGCGTTCAGCAAGGCCGAAGTATGGCTGGATGATGGCCGCCACGCTCTTAGGGATCGGCGCCATGTTGACCGCGTTCATGACCGGCTTGCCGTTCAAGGCATCGATGACGCCATAGGCCACATCGACGGCCACGCCGACCTGGGCTTCGATGGTGGAAGCGCCGAGATGAGAGGTCTGGACAACGTTGAACATGCCGAGGTATGGGTTGTTCTCGAGGGTGAGCGGTTCGTTCGGATAGACGTCGATGGCCGCGCCGGCGACCTTGCCGCTCTTGATGGCTTCACTGATGGCGATGTTGTCGAAGCATTCGCCGCGGGCGCAGTTGACAAGGCGGACCCCGTCTTTCATCTTGGTGATGGCCTCAGCGTTGATCATATCGCGGGTCTCTTTGGTGAGCGGGGTGTGGATGGTGATGTAATCGCTCTGGGCGAGCAGGGTGTCAAAATCGACGAGCTCGATGCCGATCTGGTGGGCACGCTCTTCGGTGATGTATGGGTCATAGCCGATGACGTTCATCTCGAAGGCCTGCATGCGTTTGGCCACACGGCTGCCGACGCGGCCGACACCGATGACCCCGAGGGTCTTGCCCTGGAGCTGGATGCCCGTGAAGCTCTTGCGGTCCCACTTGCCTTCCTGGATGGACTGATGGGCCTGTGGGATGTGGCGGGTCACCGCCAGCATCATGCCGATGGTGTGCTCAACGGCGGCGATGGTGTTGCCTTCCGGCGCGTTGCAGACAACGATGCCGCGGGCAGTGGCAGCAGGGATGTTGATGTTGTCGACACCGACACCGGCACGGCCGATGACCTTGAGCTTTGTGGCCGCATTGATGACTTCTTCGGTGACCTGGGTCTGGCTGCGGGTGATCAGGGCGTCATATTCGCCGATGCAGGCGATGAGCTCCTGCGGCGGCAGATTGGTCTTGATATCGACATCAAAATGTTCACGTAAGATGGCAACGCCCTTTTCGCTGACGTCGTCGCTGACTAAGATTCTCATAAATATATCCTCCTTGTTCTTCACTCGTGTTGGCTCTGGTATTCTTTCATAAACTGTGCCAGCGCCCTGCAGGCTTCATAAGGCACAGCGTTGTAGGTGGATGCGCGGCAGCCGCCCACAGAGCGGTGGCCGGCGATGCCGACAAAACCGGCGGCCTTCGCCTTGGCGATGAAATCTTTTTCCATCTCCGGCGAGGCAAGGTTGAAGGTGATGTTCATCAGGCTGCGGGACATGACCTCTGCATGGCCGCGGTAAAAGCCTGCGCTGGCATCGATGACGTCATAGATGAGGGACGCTTTCTCGATGTTGCGCGCATGGATGGCTTCGACACCGCCCTGGGCCTGGATCCATTTCAGCGTCTTTCCCACCATATAGATGGCAAAGACCGGCGGCGTGTTGTAGACCGAGTCTTTGTCCGCAAAGGTCTGGTAGCGCAGCATCGTCGGCAGTTCTTTGCGCGCCGTGGCGAGAAAAGCCTTTTTGACGATGACGATCGTTACCCCCGCCGGGCCGAGGTTTTTCTGAGCGCCGGCATAGATGAGGTCGAAATCTGCCACGTTCACCGGCCGCGAGAGGATGTCGCTGGACATATCACAGACGATCGGCACATTGAAATGCGGGAACTTCTGGTATTCTGTGCCATAGATCGTGTTGTTGGCCGTGAGATGGATGTAGGACGTGTCCGGCTTGATGATGAAGTTGTCCGGGATGTAGCTGTTGTTGCGGTCCGCACTCGAAGCCGCTTCGTAGACTTCGCCGAAGAAAGCCCCTTCCTTCATCGCCTTGTTGGCCCAGACACCAGTGTTGACATAAGCTGCGCGGGCCTTCGTGTGGAAATTGGCCGGCACCATCATGAACTGGGTCGAGCCGCCGCCCTGCAGAAAGAGGATCTCATAATCCTCCGGCACCTGCATGAGCGCACGCAGGAGCGCCTTTGTCTCCTGATGCATGGCCGTGTATTCCGGGCTGCGGTGGCTGATCTCGATGACGCTCATACCCGTGCCCTGATAGTCGAGAAACTCCGCCTGGGCCTCCTGGAGCGCTTCCAGCGGCATCGCCGACGGACCAGCGTTAAAATTGTATGCTCTGTTCATGAATGAACCCCCCTTATCGTGTTCAAAGAGCGGCGTGTGCAAAATGGATACAAAAAAAGCCCGCCCCGACATGGGGCGAGCCTTGCTCGCGGTGCCACCCAAATTGTGCATGCAGCCATCTCTTGCGCGCTTTATCGGGCGCACCCGCTGGATTCATCATCCAGTCGCTCCGGAGTGGAACAGTGATGTCCGTCTGCGGCCTTGCACCCACCGGCCGCTCTCTGAAAGACGGGGGCATCCCGTGTCTCCTTCAACGCGTGATTGTGTCATTGCAGTCATGATGTTTAATTTCATTATATCATCTGACCGTGCGCCGTCAAGGGATAGTTGTGCGTAAAATCTAACGTATCGAGAAATTTTTATCCCCGTGGACACCACCTTCCGCGCACGTGCACCCGATCGCTGCGCCCCCTGCCCGGTCCGTGCCGCCCGAAAAGAAGCAGGCAGGCAGCCTGCTTCCGGGGATAAGTCTGTGGAAGACAGTGTCTGTTTCCGACATTTTTCCACACTTTTCCACACTTTTCCACAGAAAAACTGTGGAAAAGTGCATATCTCGCCCAAGCCTGTCATAACCCCTACTACAGATGGCACCTGTTGAAATGATGTGGAAATTCCCTTTTGCCGCGCAAGACTTTACAGGACCCGAAAAAAACCTTGTGGAAAACTTTTTTTTCGTCCCTTTGGATATGTGGAAAACTTTACCAAAGCCCGTCATTCAGCGCCTTGCGGGATCTGACCCCTGTGGAAAGGAGCCGCCGTGATGTTGAAAACCCTGTGGAAAATCCCCGTGGATATCCACAGGCCCTTTCGCTTTCTGGTGCGAAAAGACGTTTTCTATGCTATGATAATCAGAGCACAAAAAACGGCGTGTGGAAATCCCGCAGCCCTGTCATCCACAGGTTGTGGAAAAACGCCGTTTTCTATAAAAATGGAGGAGCATCATGGAACAACGTTACATGCAAGCATGGCAGACAGCCATCATGAAGATGCAGGACGAAGTCAGTCCCTTCGTCTTCGACACCTGGTACCGCGATCTGGTGCCGATCGACTTTGTCAAAGACCAATACGTCGTCGAAGTCTCCAATGCCACCATGCTCACCGGACTGACGCTGCAGGGATTTGGGGATTCTCTGCTGCGCTGGGTGCGCATCGCACTGGGCGACGACACCGTCGACATCCTTTATCTCTCGAGCGAAGACGCCGAACGCTTCAAGAGCCGGCTGGCCGAAGTCAGAAACCAGTCCCCTTCTTATGAAGAAAAGAGCGGCGCCTTTCTTGAACTGGCCGGGCAGTCCCGCCTTGAAGTGCGCCTGGAAGTGCTCGACGGCCACCGTCTGCAGCCCAACTACACCTTCGAGACCTTCGTCATCGGCAAGAACAACGAAGCCTGCCGCGCTTTCTGCAAGGCCATCGCCGACGACATGAGCCGTGACCTGGACTGCGTGAAGACGATCAACCCCCTCTTCATCTACGGCAACTCCGGCCTCGGCAAGACCCACCTCATCAACGCCATCGCCTACCAGATCCTGCAGGCGCAGCCGGATGCGAAGATCAAGTTCACGACCTGCGAAGCCTTTACCAACGAGTACATCGCTTCCATCTCGTCCAACCAGAACGCCGCCTTCCGCGACAAATACCGCAACGTCGACATCCTGCTCATCGACGATATCCAGTTTCTGACCGGTAAGGAAGGGACCCAGGAAGAATTCTTCCATACCTTCGAGCAGCTCAAGAACAACAACCGGCAGATCGTCATCACCTCCGATAAGCTGCCGCGTGAGATCCCGGACCTCGAAGAACGCCTCGTCACCCGTTTTGAAGGCGGCGTCCTGAGCGATATCCAGGTGCCGAACCTGGAAACGCGCATCGCCATCCTTCAGAAGAAGGCCGAGATGGAGAATGCCATCGTCGACAACCGCGTCATCGAATACATCGTTGACAACGTCGATGTCAACATCCGCACCCTCGAAGGCGCGCTGCAGACCCTCATCACCACAGCCCGCATCTCCAACCAGCCAGTGACGCTGGAGCTCGCCGAGAAGACGATCAAGAACAAGGTCGCCCACGAAAAGCACATCACCGAAGACATCGTGATCACCAAAGTCTGCGAATACTACGGCCTGTCCCGCGACAAGATGATGGGCACCAGCCGCAAAAAGGACGTGCTCCTGCCGCGGCAGGTCTCGATGTACTTCTGCCGCACCATGCTCTCGATGAGCCTGCCGGCCATCGGCAAACTCTTCAAGAAGGACCACAGCACCGTCTCCAACGCCATCGACAAGATCGAAGACGGGCTCAGCCAGGATCCGCTGTTGCAGAGCGACCTGCACAACATCCGCCGCGCCATCGAATCCTGAGACGCATGCATAAAACAGGGCGCGCCAGTGGCTTTGGAAAACTTTCCGGGAATATCTTTATACAATCCGGATTTATCCCCAGCCTGTGGCAAAATTTCGGCCCCTGTCCTGTGAAAACTGTGGAAAACCCCGAAAAATCCGTTAAAATCGTATGATTTATCCACAAAGTTTTCCACATCGCCGGGGATTTTGTGGATAAACCCACAGAAACGCCGCTCAAAAAACGCATAGATGCACCGTCAATCCCTGCCTGTGTGTCGTTCGTCCGAAGACGCGGTGCCATCGCACCTATACACGGTGATGAAAATTTATGCATCGCCTTTGCACAGGCTTTTCCAAAAAAACGGTTTCCACATGTGGAGCGCGCGGGAAAACAAAAACCATTGTGGAAGTTGTTGAAAACCCGCCCTCAGTACCCACAGGCTTTTCGAAAGGCACAAAACCTTGCTGCGGGCGGCCTCAGGGTGCTTTTCAACGAATCCACAGGCCCTACTACTACGACTACTAAGTACTTATTATAGAAGGAGAGGAAGACCCCATGAAATTTACAGCCATCAAAGACAACCTCACAAGCGGTCTCAACATCGTGCAGCGGGCGCTGTCTGCCAAAAGTGTCCAACCCATCCTGAGCGGCATCTATCTGTCCGCCAAAGGCGGTCACCTCACCATGGTCGCCACCGACACCGTCGAAAATGCCGGCCTGCGCATCCAGTGCACCGTACCGGTGGAGGTCATCGAAGAAGGCGACACCGTTGTCAGCGGCAAGGCGTTCCGCGATTTTGTCACGCGCCTGCCGGACACGAACCTGCTCTTTGAGAACACTTCCTATAATGGTCAGGACCGCATGACGATCCGTTACGATGCCAACGACACCGAGATGATCGGCTGGCCGGGCTACGAATTCCCGAAGCCACCGAAGATGGACATCCTCCATGTCATGAGCATCTCGGCCCAGACCCTCTCAGATCTGGTGCGCCAGACGTCTTTTGCTGCGCGCAAGGAAGACCTGCGCCCGATCTTCACCGGGCTGCTCTTTGAAGTGCATGACAACGACCTCACCGTTGTCGGCACAGACTCCTTCCGCCTGGCGATGATGCAGGACAAGGTGCAAAACGAGAGCGGCGGCGAATACAGCGTCGTCATCCCGGTGCGCGCCCTGCAGGAGGTCATCGCCATCTGTGAGGAAGACGCCATCATCCACATCAGCGTGACCAAAAACCAGATCCTCTTTGAGAGCGGCGATGTGCAGGTGATCAGCCAGCTCATCAAGGGCGATTTCCCGCCATACCGCGCCGCCCTGCCAAAATCCCACACCACCCATTTTGACATCGCGCGCCAGGCCCTGCGTTCCTCCATCGACCGCGCCACCCTCTTTGGCCGTGACCGTGATGGCACCTCGGTGATCCGTCTCCATGTCGAAGGCGGCAAGCTGACGATCAAGACCGCTTCCGAACGCGGCCAGGTCAATGAATCCCTCGACATCTATATGGAAGGCGATGACGTGAACATCCTCTTTAACGCCAACTTCCTCGCCGATGCGCTGATGAAGATGCACTACGATGACCTCGATGTGGAGATGAGCGGCGACCTCGGTCCATGCGTTTTCAAGCCAAAGAACGACGAGCGTTATCTCTATCTCCTGCTGCCGCTGAGACAGTAAGATGATCCTCCGAGAACTTTCCCTCAAGGACTGGCGCAATTACGATGAGACCACCCTCGCGCTGCACGAGACGCTGAACATCTTTCTCGGGCCCAACGGTCAGGGGAAGACCAATCTGCTCGAGAGCATCTACTATCTCTGCTATGGCAAAAACTTCCGCGGCAACAAGGACCGCGAGCTCGTTCACTGGAACCGCCAGTATTTTCGCCTGGAAGCGCTCTTTCAGGTCGATGAGAGCGCCCGCACCCATCATCTGGAGATCTATTACGACGCCACCCGCCGCAAGGCGATCCGCCTCAACGGCGTCAGATACGGCCGCATGCGCACTTTGCCCGTGCGGCTTTCTGCCGTGCTCTTCACACCCGACGATCTCGGCATCATCAAGGGCAGCCCGTCTGAGCGCCGGCGCTTCATCGACCGTGAGCTGGATGCGCTCTATGTCGATTACGATCAGACGCGCCACGATTATGAGCGCGTGCTCAGCCAGCGCGCCGAGCTTTTGCGCGAGATCCGGTCCCGGCGTGCCCCCAAGAGCCAGCTTGTGCCCTGGAACCTGCAGCTCGTTGAGCTGGGGGTGCGTATGATCCGCCGCCGTCTCGATCTGCTGGCCTTCCTCGTGCCGCAGGCGCGGCGCGTCCATGCTTTTCTCACCGGCGCCAAAGGCAGCTTCAATGTCACCTACCAGTCCAGCCTGGGGCAGGTGCTGCACGAAGAAGACGATGTCATGAAGGCGCATTTTATGGACCTTCTGGCTGAGCTTGAAACAGAAGAGATCGCCCGCGGCGCGAGCCTTGCCGGTCCCCACCGCGACGACCTCGTCTTTTATGAGAATGGCGTCGACCTGCGCACCTTCGGCAGCCAGGGCCAGCAGCGCACCGCCATCCTCTCGATGAAGATGGCCGCCACCCTCGCGTACGAAAAACGCCTCGGTCAGAAACCGCTCCTGCTTTTGGACGATGTCATGAGCGAACTCGATGTCGAGCGCCAGCGCGCCGTCATGGAGATCGTCATCAAAAAGAAGATCCAGACCTTCATCACCGGCACCGGCCTTGATTTCAGCTTTTCCGGCTTTGGCCATGATCCGGTCTTTCATGTGGAAGAAGGGAAGATCGTCCCTTGATAACAAAAGATCGCTGTGGATATGCAAAACGCCCGACGGACACACGTTCGTCGGGCGTTTTTTTGCAGGCTTCCTTGCGCGGGATCACCTGCCGGTGAGCGTCAGCAGGTGGTCGAGGAGGCACTGGGCGCTCGCTGGCAGGGTGCGGGCCTGGTCCCAGAGGATGCGCACGGGAAAATGGGACTGGGGGTTGGTGAGGTGGATGACCTTGTAACGTTCGCGCGCGATGTCGAAGAGCTCGTCGGTGGCGAGCTGGGCTCGAGGGATGATGAGGCAGCCGTAGTCCATGTCAAGGAGCCGGGCAAAAAGCGCGGGCCCGCCTTCAAAGACGATGGCAGGGGTGAAGCCGCAGGCTTCGCTGAGGATGTCGATGGGGCGTTTGATGCCGGCGGTCCTGGGGGCGCAGATGAAGGGCTGGTCGCGAAAGACGGAGAAATCCTGGGGCTGGCTGTCGGAGACGGGGCAGCAGCGAGGGGCGAGCACGAGGTATTCGTCCTGGCTGAGGAGGTGCGCATGGATGCCGGGGGAGAGCGTCTGGGCGTCGCTGATGGCGAGGTCGAGGCTGCCGTCGAGGAGCTGTTTTTCGAGGGCGGCGCAGGAGGCGACGCGGTGCTGCACCATGATATGGGGGTGGGCGTCGATGAACTCGGGCAGCCAGTCTTTGACGTAGATGGCATCGACGGAGCCGAGATGGAGGGTGGCGCTTTCCTGGGCGCGGGCGAGGTCGAGTTCGGTGTGCATGTTGTCAAGCTCGCGAAAGACTGCGCGGGCATGGGCGAGCACGATGCGGCCGTAGGGATTGAGGCTGATGCGGCGGCCATCGCGGTCGAAGAGCTGCAGGCCGAGCTCAGCTTCGAAGCGGGCGAGGCTCTTGGACAGCGACGGCTGGGAGACGTGGAGCCTGGCGGCGGCCTGGGTCATGTGCTGGCATTCTGCGATGGTGATGAAGTAGTGCAGCTGTAAAAGATCCATGGGACGTGCTCCTTTCATAGAATGGATTTATAGTAAAGATGAATGGTATAAATGTTAGATTATAATTTATAGGGAATAACATCATGTTCCTTTATGTATTAGACGCCATCGATCCCCTCCGGTACAATGGAAAAAAACAGGCCCTGATCGTGCACTGACGATACTCCTCGGGGCTGTCCGTTCATCTTGCATGCGGGGTTTCTCCCATTGTACGCAAAATGAAGGGGGAAAGGAAGGTCTTGATGTCTGAAATGACGAAACAGCCGGCTGTCGAGATCGACGAGCCGCTGGTGAAGCTGCCGAAAGGCAAGCGGTTGTTCTTTATCGCCATTTTGTATGTGATGTTTTTATTTGACTTTGTCATCCGCTATGGGGTCAATGCGATCCTGCCGCTGATCCAGGAAGACCTGGGCATCAGTGCGACGCAGGTGGGGCTCTTGAGCAGTGCGATCTTTCTGGGGATGGCGATCTTTGTCATGCCGATCTCCTTCATCGGGGAGAACAAATCCCAGCGCCGGGCGATCAGCTTCTGCGCGATCCTCTGGAGCGGGGCGACGGTGCTCTGCGGCACGGCGGGCAGCGCGGTGAGCCTGGTCATCAACCGTCTTATCGTGGGTGCGGGCAACTCGGCCTATGCACCGCTGTCGACGGCGATGCTCACGAGCTGGTACAGAAAATCCTCCTGGGGCAAGGCACTGGGGCTCTACAATACGGCGATGGTCCTGGGCGGTGCGCTGGGGATGATCGTTTTTGCGGCGCTGGCAGAAAGCTTTGGCTGGCGTGCTTCTTTCTACATCATCGGTGGTGCGAGTCTGGTGGTATCGCTCCTGTCGCTGCTTTTGCCGGATAACAAGAAGCTGATGGCGGAACAGGGCGCCGAAGAGGGCCACAGCGAAGCCCAGGAGATCGCTCAGATCAAGCTCAACATGCGCGATACGGCCAAGCTCGTTCTTGGCAACAAGGCGCTTTTAGTGATGTGCCTGGGCGCAGGGCTGGCGGTCTTCACGGTCAACATCGGTTCGACCTTTATCTCGATCTATTATGTCAACGTCATGGGCATGAGCGTGACGGCTGCCGCCGGCATCGCGGCCATCGGCACGCCGCTCTCTCTCATTGCCACGCCGCTGGGCGGCGCCATCCTCGACAAATGGTACGGCAGGGACCGCCGCGCCCGCATGTGGATGCCGATGATCACGGTCCTGGCCTGCGGCATCGTCTGTGCGGCCGGCTACGGGCTGGCGAGTGTGCCGCTGATCCTCATCGGCAACGCCATCTACACCATGGGCAATACGTCCTTCCACACGGCCAGCCATGAGCTCGTGCCGGCCTGGTACAAGTCTGTTTCCTACGGCACCTATGTGCTCTTCATCCAGCTCCTCGGCGCCTGCGGACCAACGGTCGGCGGCATCCTCGTCGATGCGCTGGGCGTGCAGCAGGCGCTGGTCGTGGCGCAGGCGATGATGCTCGTGACGAGTGCGATCGTCTTCTACGCCGGCCGCATCTATCTCAAATACTATAACAAAGCCCGTGAAGAAGAACGCGAACGCGGCCTCGGTGTCGCTGAAGCGTGACAGGCTGTCTCAAAACTGCACATCCCGTGCAGTTTTTTTATATCCAGCAAGGAGGTTTTTACCATGAACCAGAAACTCTATACGAACGGCACCATCCTCACCATGGACGAGGACCTGCCGCAGGCAGGCGCGGTGCTCGTGGAAGACGGCATGATCGCTGCTGTGGGCACGCGCGAAGCCCTCACTGCGCAGGCGCCGGCGGCTGAGATCGTCGATCTTGCGGGCCAGACGCTTTTGCCAGGCTTCATCGACAGCCACAGCCATATGGTCTTCAGCTGTCTCTTTCCGCGCTTCGATGCACCGCCGGCCGGCACGATCGACAGCGTCGACGCCCTTGTCGCTGCCATCCGTGCCTGGCTTGACGCGCATCCTGTGAAGGGCGATGCCTGGCTCGTCGGCATGGGCTACGACCATACGGTCTTTGCCGACGGCCGGCATCCGACGCGCTGGGATCTTGACCGCGCTTCCAGTGAAGTGCCGATCGTGATGATGCACGCCAGCGGCCACGTGGGCTGTGCCAACAGCAAGGTGCTGGAGATCTGCGGCATCACCCGTGACACCCCCGATCCGGAAGGCGGCATCTATGTCAGGGACCCGGCGACCGGCGAGCCGAACGGCATGATGGAGGAAGCGGCGCTGCTCAAAGAGACCCTCGGAAAGATGCCGCTGCCGACACCGGAATTCATGATGGAAGGGGTGCTGCGCGCCGAGCACATGTACCTCCGAAACGGCATCACCACCGCCCAGGATGGCAGTTTTTCGCTGGATTCCATCCCTTTGGTGGCAGGGCTGCACCAGATGGGCCGCTCAAAGATCGACCTCTATACCTATCCGAAGATCGACCTTCTGGCCGAAGGCGATGCCGCGCGCATCCCACGCTCTGCCGAGGCGATCTATGAGAACGGTGTCAAGGTCGCCGGTGTGAAGTTTTTCCTCGATGGCTCGCCGCAGGCCAAGACCGCCTGGCTCACAGAACCCTACTACATCGCGCCCGAAGGCGAGCCTGACGATTACCGCGGCTATCCCGTGCAGCCGGATGACGACGTCGTCTGCGGCTATTTCAGGCAGTGCCTGGAAAACGGCTGGCAGATCCTCGTCCACTGCAACGGCGACGCCGCCATCGACCAGTTCATCGAGCAGTACGGCCGCGCTCAGAAGGAGACCGGCATCACCGAAGACCTGCGGCCTGTCGTTGTGCACTGCCAGACCGTGCGCGAGGACCAGCTCGACCGCATGCAGGCCATCGGGATGCGTCCGACGTTCTTCCATGACCATGTCTACCTCTGGGGCGATCTGCATCTCGACAGCGTCCTGGGGCCGGAACGCGGCCGCCGCATCAGCCCGCTGGCCAGCTGTGAGAAACGCGGCATGCGCTACACCCTGCACCAGGACACGCCGGTCATCGAGCCGAACATGATACTGAGCCTCCACCACGCTGTCAACCGCAGGACCAAAAGCGGCCGCCCGATCGGACCGGAATACGCCGTCACACCGCTCCAGGCCCTGCGTGCCCTCACCACCCATGCCGCGCACCAAATCTTTGAAGAAGACAGCAAAGGCAGCATCACAGCCGGCAAACGGGCCGATCTTGTCATCCTCGACAAAGACCCGACAAAGGTCGCGCCTGAGACCTTAAAGGACATCCGTGTCATGCAGACCATCAAGGACGGGGAAGTCGTTTACCAGCGCTGAAGCGCGCAGGCGGAAAGCCACTCTGTAAATGCAAAACGCCCGACGAACGATCGTTCGTCGGGCGTTTTTTCTGTCCTGGGGGATGGCTCAGCGGTCCTCTGCTGTGTATACCTGCTTTCCTTCCTTGATGCAGGCGAGGACGTTGATCTTCCAGAGGTCGTCAGGGTCGATATCGAGGGGATTTTTGTCGATGATGATGAGGTCTGCGAGCTTGCCGGCTTTGAGGGAACCTTTCTCGTTCTCTTCAAAATAGCCGTAGGCGGCGCCGATGGTCAGGCCCTGGAGGGCTTCCCAGACGCTCACGCGCTGGTCGGCGCCGAGGGTGATGCCGCCTTTGGTGAAGCGGTTGACGGCGGTCCAGGCGGTCTGGAAGAGCTTCGGCATGACGACGGGGCAGTCGGTGTGGAAATTGTAGGCCACGCCGCGTTCAATGGCGGCGCGCACCGGACTGATGTGGGAGCCGCGCACCGGGCCGAAGTTTTTCAGATGGATGTCGCCCCAGTAGTAGACGTGATCGACGAAGAAGGAAGCGATCATGCCGATCTTTGCCATGCGTTCGAGCTGGTCGTCGCGCACGGTCTGGCAGTGGATCATCACCGGACGGGCATCGGCATCGGGGTATTTGGCCAGGGCGCGTTCGCAGCAGCTGAGAAACTGTTCACTGGCTGCGTCGCCGTTGCAGTGGGCGAGGATCTGCTGGTGGTCGCGGATGCACTGGTCGGTATAGGCCTGCACCTCTTCATCGGAGAGCCATGGATAGCTGCAGAAATCCTTGCTGCCTGCGTAAGGTTCGCTCATCCAGGCGGAGCGGCCCTGAGGCGAGCCGTCCAGGATGAGCTTGTAGCCGCCGAGCTTGAAATGGTCTTTGTACTGGCGCACACAGTCGCTGTAATCTTCGAAGACGGTGCCGATGCCGCGGCCGAAATTAAAGGCCGGATAGGCGACAAGGTCGCAGACGAGCTTGCCTTCCTCAGCTGCCTGGCGGCAGGCGCGGACGATCGGCTCATCGGTGGAGCCTTCCTGGATGGTGAGGATGCCGTACTGCATGTAGAAATACTGGGTCTTTGCGATGTCATCCGGGGTCAGGGCGAGCTGGGCACAGACCATCTCATAGACGGGGTTGAAGGCGGTCTCTTCGAGGTAGCCGTCGGGCTCCATGGTATCACCGACACGGCCGATGACGCCGCCTTCGGGCACAGGGGTCTCGGCAGAGAGACCGATCTTTTCCATCATCGGGGTGTTGACGACGCACATGTGGATGCTGGTGTGGCAGATGACGATCGGCGTGTCAGGAAAGGCGGCATCCAGGAGAAACTTGTCCGGGTGGCGGTGCTCAGCGAGGGCGTTGTGGTCGTAGCCGAGGCCGATCACGAACGGCATCCCAGTGGTGTCGTGCTGATCGATAAATTCGCGGAGGATGGCGACGTTCTCCTCATAGCTCTTCGCTTCCTGGAGGTTGGCAGATTTGAGGAGCATGGCGGTGTCGGAGA
>CAUDRX010000019.1 GCA_958451915.1 uncultured Peptococcaceae bacterium | reverse complement strand
TAGCGTTTGACCAGCGCTTCTGCCGCTGCCTCGTCGCCTGCCATCATGCGGCGTACCAGTTCGTCGTCTGTCAGCACATGCCTCACCCCCTTGTCGATCGAAAAACGTTCTTCATTTATGATAACGAATGGGCGCGGAAAAATGATCATCAGATCGCAGATATTTTATAAAAAAGCAGGACACCCTTTGGTCGTGCCATTGGCATTTCCAAAGGGTGTCCTGCTGTATAAAGGATGTAAAGAAAGGAGATAAAGTGAAAAGCTCAGTGTGATAGGAGCGGCAGCAGGTCTTCGAGACGGTGGATGATGATGTCAGCATCCACATTCCTGCTCTGGCCGCTGCGGTTGAAATAGATGGCGGTGATGCCAGCGTTCCGGGCAAAGCGCATGTCATTGGCACTGTCGCCGACCATGGCGACTTCTTCAGGCAGGAGCTGGCAGCGTGCACAGAAGATCTCTGCCATATCGGGCGCCGGTTTTGGACGGGCGACGCGGTCGGCGGTAAGGATGCAGTCGAAGTGACCGGCCACGCCCATTTTTTCCAGGGCGTGAACGGTGGAGGCGAAGCTGTCGGAAGTGGCGACACCGGTGAGGATACCAGCACTGTGCAGGCCGTCCAGGACAGTCGCAAGGTTGCCGCAGGGCTGGCAGACACCATGGCGCAGGCAGGCGAGCTCGAGATAGGTTTCTGCCAGACGCGCGAACAGAGCGTCGTCTTCGGTCTTGATGCCGTGAGAAGCGAGCACGTTCATCGATGCGCGGATCACATCGGCATTGGTACCAGCGACCACAGGCGATTCCGGGATCAGTGCCGTGCCGTCAAAGCCGGCAGCACATTCCAGTTCGTGGCGCAGGGTGTCGTCGTTTTCACGGCCGAGTTCGTGAAGGATAAAGGCAGCGGTGTGCTCAACCGGTGCCAGCCAGAAGGCAGCGAGATCGAGCAGGGTGTCGTCTTTATCAAAGAGCACGCCGCGGATCTTTCCGGCATTCATCGGGCGGCCTCTTTCTCAGGAAAATGGGCGTTTGTCCAGGCGGTCTTGCCGGCATGGTCGACGCATTCGATGCGCACGTAGGTCTCGGTGCCTTTGAGGGCGAATTCGACGTGCTTCATCCCGTCCCGTGTTGGCGCGATGATGGTGCCGCCAGCGTTGATGTAGCCGCCGCAGATGAAGTTGACACGCTCGCATGGGCTGCAGTCGACCCAGACGATGCTCCCCTCCTTGATGCCCCAGTTGTAGATCTCCGGGCCGGACGAGGAGTAATAGTGACCGGCGAGCATGGCATCGATGATGGTGTCATGCTCGAGCTTTGCGGCTTTGACGACGATCCAGCCCCCGCAGGCGTCATCGAAGAGGCCTTCATTGTGATTGTCATCGGAAGCAAAAGCAAAGAGCTGGCGGCCGCTGCGCAGGATCTTGTCCCAGTAGGTGGTGTCGAAACCAGTATTTGATTCGTTAACGGTGCCGTAGTTGTAGATCTCCAGGGCCCAGATGCCGTCGAGGTCACAGAAATCTTCTGCTTCCACGCGGCTCCAGATCGGATGGTTGTAGGTGACGAGACAGCCGTGCGCTTTCAGGGTATCGCGAACGTTTTCAGCCACGGCCAGGCCGTCCCACTCTCCTTCGAAAACGGGCACAGGGAGATATTCTTTGTGCCCGAAATGTGCTGATGCCGCTTCCTGCATGGCGCTGTTACCGAGGATGCCGTGCATGTGGTGTACTTTGAGGCGTGCACCAGGCACTGATGGGTCCATGAGGTTGGCAGAAGCTTCGAGCCCTGGCAGGATGATAAAATCGCTGCTGTTGAAGGTGTTGCGATAATCGGTATAGCGGTCATGTTCACTCAGGCAGAGAAAGGAATAGCCATGGGCCCGGAAGAGGGCGACCGCTTCCTCTGGTGTGAGATGGCCGTCGGAATTGGTGGTGTGGCTGTGCAGGTTGCCTTTATAATACTGACCGTTTTCAGGCAAAATGGTGATGTTCTTAAACATGGGCAGGCTCTCTTTCTACGCCGCGGATGGAAATGCAGTCATGTTCAGGGATGGAAAGCCAGACTTCGGTGCCAACGTCATAGATATTGAAACTGCGGAAGAGCACATCGACATAGAATCGGATCCCGTCACACTGTACGGTGTAGCGGAGGACGTTGCCGCGTGGCACGCTGTTGGTGATGGTCCCGTGGAAGAGCACGACACCATTGTCATCGGCAGGCTTGTCGAGAGAGATGGAGATGGTCTCTGGACGGATGGCGACAGTGTTGCCGGCTTCGATCGGCATCTTTGTGGCCTTGTAGAAGGTGGTGCCGTCGATCTGGTTGTAACTGCCGATGAAGCTTGCAGCGAAGGTCGAGACTGGCTTGGTATAGACGCTGACCGGGCTGCCTGCCTGTTCGATGCGGCCGGCGTGGAAGAGTTCGATGACATCGCTCATGACCATGGCTTCGTCCTGGTCGTGTGTGACGAAGATGGTGGTGAGACCGAGTTCGAGATGGATCTCGCGGATGCGTGTCTGCAGTTCCTTGCGCAGCTTGGCGTCGATGGCAGAGAGTGGCTCGTCCAAAAGCAGAACCTTTGGTTCGGTGACGATGGAGCGGGCCAGCGCCACGCGCTGCTGCTGGCCGCCGGAAAGATTGGCTGGGTAGGATTTTTCTTTTCCTTTGAGGTCAACGAGGGCAATGGCATCGCGCACTTTCTTTTCGATGACATCCTGAGGCTGTTTCTGCATCTTCAGCCCGAAAGCGATGTTCTGTTCCACGTTCATGTTTGGAAAGAGGGAATACTGCTGAAAGACCATACCGATGTTGCGCTGGCTGGCAGGCATGTTGGTGATGTCTGTGCCATCGAGGATGATCTGACCGCTGGTGACGGTCTCGAGGCCGGAGAGGCAGCGCAGCAGGGTGGATTTGCCGCAGCCGGAAGGCCCGAGCAGGGTCACGAGATCACCCTTGTTGATGTCGAGGTTGATCTCGTTCAGGACGGTGTTCTTGCCGAATTGCTTGACAACGTTTTTAAATTCAATATAAGCCATTAGTTACGGCCCTCCTTGGATTCGTTTTTCTGAAGTTTGAGCATGAGCCCGGTAACGAGAAAGACAACTGCGAAGATGATGACAACGATGGCACTGGCGAGCCCGCTGGAGGTGTACATATTTTCGTTCAGATACACAGAAACGTTCTCGTAGTTGTTGCCGGCGATGTTGTTGGCCAGAACAAAGTCGCCAAAGACGATGCTCTCAGCCAGCAGGCTGGAAACGAGGATGCCGGAGAAGATATTTGGCAATATCACCTGCACATAGGCACGAAATGGACTGCAGCCCAGCACTTCGGCTGCCTGAATGAGGGTCTTTGCATCGATGGCGTTGAGGCTGTTGCGCAGCCCCTGGTAGATGTAGGGCAGGACCAGGATCGAATAGGCGCCGAAGAGCATGATCATACGGTTGGCGAGCAGGCCGTCGGCACCAGCGTAGATAGAGATGATGCTGATAGAGAGGATGACACCCTGCAGGGCATATGGGATCATGCAGATGATCTGCATGTATTTGCCGAGCTTGCGGTTCATGACCGTGACAGGGTACATTGCCAAAAGCAGGAGGATGATCGTGAGGATGACACTGACAGCGCAGAGGATCAGCGTGCGGCCGATGGCCAGCCAGAAATCAGTATCGGAGAAGAGGTCCGAGTAGTTGCGCAGGGTGAAGCCATGAGGAAGGATCGTGTTCCATTCGGTGAAGAGAGAATAGACAAATGTCGCCACAAATGGCACCAGCAGATAGATGGCGATGACGACGAGCACGATCCTGGCAGCGAGACTTGTTTTTTTCTTCAAACCAGATCACGTCCTTTCGTATTGCGCTTGGTGAAGTAGTTGTTGATCAGTGTCGCAATGACCATGAGCAGGATCAGCACGACAGCAAGGGCGCCACCGGTTGCACGGTCGATCTCGACATCCCCTTTGTACTTCGAGGTGATCTGCAGTGCCAGCAGGGCGTAGTTGTTGCTGACCAAAGCGTAAGCACTGGCATAAGCAGCGAGCGCGTTGGCAAAGAGCACAGAGAGGGTGCCCAAGAGGCTAGGCAGAAGGTTAGGGATGGCGATGCGGAACCAGTAGTCGAATGGGGTGGCATTGAGGAGCATCGCAGCCTGACGCCATTCCGGACGGATGCCGGCAAAGGCTGGGATGATGAGAAGGGTGGCAAGTGGGATCTGGAAGTAGATGTACATCAGCATGAGCCCGTTGCCGCTGTAAAGATCAAAGGATGAGAAGAAGGGGATGTTGTAGTCTTTGGCCAGCAGGGTGAGCACACCAGTGTTGCCCATGAGCACCATGAAAGCGAATGCCAGCGGCACGCCAGAGAAGTTGGACATCATGTTGAGCAGCATCGTGAACGTGTTCTGCACGCGTGGGGTGGAATCGGTGGCGAAGCGGGCACCGATGAAGGCGACGATGATGCCGATGATGGCGGAGATGATGCTGATCTTGATGCTGTTGATGATCGCCTGCTGATAGAGTGGTGTGGTGAAGACTTTGATAAAGTTTTCGAGACCGAAGGCTTCACTCTCTTTGCCGATCAGGCTCGAGTAGACCAGCTGCAGGAGCGGCAGGACTTCATAGAGGAGCACGACGATGGCAAAAGGGAGCAAGGCGAGGTATCCAATATATTTGTTTTTCATTGTTTCCTCCTAATGGAGCGCCATCCAAGAGGTCAATGGCGCCTGTACAAAACCGGTCCGGGAAAGTAAGCCGCAACGTGAAACGAAGTGGAACGTCGTGCGAAGCTTGCCGGGATACCGGTAACTGTTAAACAGGCATCCGTGGTTGCGGATGCCTGTGTCTGCCTTATTGTGTGGAATAGTTTGTGACTATTGGATCATTGGGATGATGTTTTCCTGCCAGTAGGTGATGACATCTTCAGTGACATCGGTCCATTTGTCGTAGTCGATGGTCTGGACCTGATCACCGTACTGAGATTCGTCGATCATGTTCGCTTTGACATCTTCAGGGATCTCAACGTCGTCACGGATCGGGGTAGCATAGCCTTTGGCGAGGTTGATCTGACCTTCGTCGCTGAGGATGTATTCACGAGCGAGGCAGGCAGCTGCCGGATGAGGCGCGTTCTTGTTGATGATGGTTGCATAAGCGGAACGGACAGAAGCATCCTGAGGAATGTTGACAGTGAAGGAAGCATCTGGGTTGTTCTCAACAGCGTTGTCGCGGTAGTTCAGTGCGTTGTAGTCCCAGAGCAGTGCGCAGGCGATCTCGCCGCTTTCGATACGTGCCACAGAGGTGTCACCGATATCGAGACGACCCTGTTCAGCGAGCTGGCTGAGGAAGTCGTAAGCTGGCTGCATGTCATCGATGCTGCCGCCCATTGCATAAGCGATGGCGAGAACAGCGTGCTGAGCCTGAGCAGCGGCGCTCACGTCACCGATGGTCACCTTGTAATCGCCTTCGAGGATGTCAGCGAAACTGGTTGGTGCTTCAGGAACCTGTTCATCGTTGGTGATGATGGAGATCGTGCCATAGTAGCCGCTGACCCAGTCACCATCGTCATCTTTTGCCCAGTCAGGGATGCTGTCCCAATAGCTGGTCTTGTATTTGAGGGTGACGCCTTCTTCTTCAGCGACAGGACCCCACTGCTGGCCAACGTCACCGATGTCTTTGGTACCGTTCTCACCTTCTTCCTTGAACATAGCGATCTCTTCAGAGCTGGACATGTCAAGGTCGGTGTGTTCGATGCCGTAGGTGTCGGTCAGTTCGGTCCAGGTCTCGATCCAGTTGGCCCAGGTGTCTGGCATGCCGACAGAAGCGACTTCGCCTTCTTCTTTTGCCTGTGCTTCGAGGTCTTCGAGGGACATACTGTTGTAATCGACAGCAGCAGTTTCTTCTGGTGCGGATGCTTCGTCGCTGGAACCGCCGCAGCCTGCGAGGCTGACGGTCAGGGTAGCAGCTAAGAGCATCGCCGTGATGGTCTTAAAGCTTTTGTTCATTCTCTCTTTGTTCTCCTTTCGATTTAAGACGAGGTACTTTACATATATTAAGAGACACGTGTAAAATGACAAACTGGCACGATGTTAAATTTTCGCAAAATCGTTTTCCGGCTTTAAAAAAATGGTGCGGGAACGGGAAGATCCGTTCGTGATGCGGCTTTTGTGGCGTTGTGCCGGACATCTGGCTGTGGCCGGTATGTAAAATACATTAACGCATGAAGCATCGCTTTTTACAGAACAGACAAACGTCTGAAAGGCAGAGGGCGCGCCTCTGTGCGGATCTCGGGCGTATGGAGGATTGTGAAGATTTGTGAAAAGTTTCGCGTTATATAAATGATCTTGGTGCAATCTCGTTGATAAAACGGTATACTAGTAGTTGCATCATCAACAACCTTGGAGGAGGACGCTTACCTTATGATAGAGATCATTGCAGACAGTACCTGCGACATGACGCAGGAAGAGCTGGACCGTTATGGGGTGCATCTGCTGCCGCTGCACATCCTGATGGATGACGAGGAGCACCGCGATGGTCCGGATTTCGATATGCAGAAGATGTATGACTGGGCCGATGCCCATCAGTCAACGCCGAAGACCTCTGCCCCATCTCTGGAAGATATGATCGCGCTCCTCGAGCCGATCCTGGCGCGTGGCAATGAATGTATCGGGCTGCCGATCGCGGCGCCTTTGTCTTCGTCGGGCAATGTCATGCGTGTGGCAGCTGAGAGCCTCGGGGCAACAGACCGTGTGCATGTTGTAGATACGAAAAC
Organism: uncultured Peptococcaceae bacterium; assembly: GCA_958451915.1. GTDB lineage: Bacteria > Bacillota > Peptococcia > Peptococcales > Peptococcaceae > UMGS1590. The sequence goes on along the minus strand of CAUDRX010000019.1, from coordinate 13,737 downwards.
ACTCTCTTACGGCATCGGCATCATGGCGATGAAAGCTTCGGAGATGGCGCGTGACGGTGCGGATGCGGCAGCCATCATCCGCAGGCTCGAGAGCATGGCGGAGCGCGTGCACGTGAGTTTTGTTGTCGACACCCTCACTTATCTGTATCGCGGTGGCCGCTGCAGCGGAGTAGCGGCGCTGGCTGGTAATGTGCTGCGCATCCATCCACGTATTGCAGTTACTGATGACGGCAGTCTCATCCCGGATCACAAATACCGCGGCAAACTGCATCACGTCATTGACGCCTATATGGATGACATCATGGTGCATCTCGGGAAAGCGGATCCGGAATATGCCGCCATCGTGCATTCCGGCGGTCTCGATCCGGCGATCATCCAGCATGCTTACGATCGTGTTGCCGCACTTGGCCGCTTTAAGAACATCATCGTTGGCCGTGCCGGTGGGGTGATCTCGAGCCACTGCGGTCCGGGCACTTTTGGCATGGGTTATTTCGATGCCGAATGATCGGGCTGTCTGCGCCTGTGCGTCCTGCACAGGCGTTTTTTGTTTGCGCGCAGGCGCAGGCTCCCTTATAATGAAGACAGAACATTCAATGAAAGAAGGTCGATCCTTATGAGATATGTAGTATTTGGCGCTGGAGGCACTGGCGGCATCCTTGGCGGTCAGCTGGCCAAAGGCGGCAGGGATGTGACGCTGATCGCACGCGGTGCGCATCTTGCAGCGATCAAAGAACGTGGCGGTCTGTTCTTTGATCGGGTCTGGAATGGCACGAGTGAAACGATCCCTGTGAAGGCCTGCACATCGGAAGATTATCAGGAAACGCCGGACGTTATCCTTGTCTGCGTCAAAGGTTATTCCCTTCAGAGTGTGGTACCGTTCATCCAGCGCGTTGCAGGACCGGAAACGGTTGTCATCCCGATCCTCAATATCTACGGCACCGGCGGCAAGCTGCAGAAGCTTTTGCCGGATGTCGATGTACTCGATGGCTGCACTTATCTCTATGCGGAGATCAAAGAACCAGGCGTGATCCTGCAGAGCGGCCCTTATTGCCGCATCGTCTTCGGTCCACGCGATGGCAATATCGATGTGCCGCGCTATCAGGCCATTGCCCGTGACTTTCACGAGAGCGGCATTGTCGATGAGCTGACGGCGCACATTCAGCGTGACGCATTGCAAAAATTCTCCTATGTGTCGCCAGTCGGCGCGACTGGGCTCTATTACAACGCCGTGGCTGCCGATATGCAGAAAGAGGGCGAGGCGCGGGACTGTTTTATCGCTATGGTGCGGGAGATCAGCGCCCTGGCCGATGCCATGGGCTGCCCGTTTGACCACGATGTGGTACCGGACGATCTGGCCATCCTTGATGGCATCGCGCCGACTGCCACAACGTCGATGCAGCGCGATATCGCCGAAGGGCATGCTTCCGAGATCGATGGTCTTGTCTATGAAGTTGTCCGACTCGGCGAGAAATATGGTGTGCCGGTGCCGACGTATCAGAAAGTTGCCGACGAGATGCATGCCCGTGGTCTTGCCTGATCACCCGTAAGACAGAAAGGAGGCTCATATGACCCCAGAAGAGATCAATGCCCTTGTTGCCAACCAGCGCGCGTATTTCAACAGCGGGGCCACGCTGGATATGGCCGGCCGGCTGCGCGCACTGCGTGAGCTGCGTGCTGCCATCGTCACCTATCAGGATGTGATCGCAGCAGCCCTGCAGAAGGACCTCGGCAAGAGTGCCACAGAAAGCGCCATGTGCGAGATCGGTATGGTCAAGAGCGCGCTGAATCACATGCTACGTCATGCCACCCGATACGCGAAGACCAAACATGTGCGCACACCGCTGGCACAGATGCCGGCACGCAGCATGCGCAAGCCAGCGCCATTCGGCGTGGTGCTGGTGATGAGTCCGTGGAATTATCCTTTTTTGCTGACGATGGAACCGCTCATCGAAGCCCTCGCTGCCGGCAATACCGTGGTCGTCAAACCGAGCGCGTATTCGCCGCACACGAGCGCCCTTCTGGAAAAACTGCTGCGGCAGTATTTCGACCCAAGCCTGGTTGCCGTTGTCACTGGCGGCCGTGAAGAGAACCAGCATCTCCTGGATGCGAAGTTCGATCACATCTTTTTCACCGGCAGCCAGCATGTGGGCAGGGAAGTCATGCGCAAAGCTGCTGCCCATCTCACACCTGTGACCCTTGAGCTCGGCGGCAAGAGCCCATGCATTGTCGAGCGCACCGCTGATATCCCGCTGGCCGCCCGCCGCATTGTCTTTGGCAAGTTCCTCAATTGCGGACAGACCTGTGTGGCCCCGGATTACGTATATTGTGACGCTGCCATTGCCGAGGATCTCATTCGGGCGCTGGAGCAGGAGATCCGCCGGCAGTACGGGGAAACGCCGCTGGACAACCCAGATTATGGGCGTATCGTCAGCGCCAGACATTTCGACCGGCTCTGCGGTCTTATCGATCCAGCCAAGATCACCTATGGCGGCCGCACTTCGCCAGAGACGCTGCAGATCGAACCGACGATCCTCCGCGATGTGGAATGGGGGGACGCCGTCATGCAGGAAGAGATCTTTGGCCCGATCCTGCCAGTACGTGCTTATGAGAATTTTGGCGATGCCATCGATCAGCTCAATGACATGCCGCGGCCGCTGGCCCTTTATGTCTTCACTGAAGATAAGGCCATTGCCCGCCAGGTCATGACACGCCTGCAGTTTGGCGGTGGCTGCGTCAATGACACCATCATCCATCTTGCTTCCAATCTGCTGCCGTTCGGCGGCGTTGGTGAGAGCGGCATGGGCAGCTACCATGGTGAATCTGGCTTCCGTGCTTTTTCCCATGAAAAGAGCATTGTTGATAAGGCGACCTGGTTCGACCTGCCTGTGCGCTATCAACCGTATAATAAGATCAAAGACCGCATGATCCGTATGTTCATGCGATGAACATACCATGACCGACTGTTTTTGCTGAGTCGGTCATTTTTTATGTCATAAAACACAAAAAGCTGTCGATCAGCGCATACCAGGGCGCTGATCGACAGCTTTTTACGTGAGAAGGCTCAATGATGCTGTTTGCGATAGTCTTTCGGCAGGATGCCGGTGACGGCTTTGAAAGCCTGGGTGAACTTGCTCTGGGTCTCGTAGCCGACCTGGGTGGCGATCTCAGCGATGCTGGCATCGCTTTCGCTGAGCAGCCTGCAGGCTGCCTGAACGCGGGCGGTCTTCATATAGTGACCGAGGGGCTGTCCGTAGATCTGTTTGAAGACATTCTTGAGGGTGGTCCTGCTGATGGGGTAGCGGGCAGAGAGCTCTGCGGCGGTGAAACGCTGATCGAGATGGGCGAGCAGGTGGTCGTGGATCTCCTTGACAAGGGCGGTCTGTTGGCTGGGAAGTCGGTTCACGGAAGTGCTTTGGGGCTCCCAGCGCCAGAGGAAGAGCAGGAGCTCTGCGAATTTGAGCCTGAGATAGACAGGACGCCATGTTTCCGGCAGGTCGAAGAGCGGCTCGAAGATGGTGCGGACAGCCGTTGTTTCGGTGATGGTGGCAGGCTGGGTGCAGAGCTTTTCCCGAAGACGGCGGACATCGATGCCAGCTTCTGCCAGAAATGGCGGAAGATGTGCAGCGAAAGTGACGAGATCGAGACTCAGGGAGAGCCCTTCGCTGTAACCGAGGGGAAAGAGCATAGCGCTGTCGGCGCAGCGATCCATGGTATGCCAGGTGAGGTCGCCTTCGCCGAGGTAAAGGGTTGTGCCATCGTCGAGGTTCCAGCCGGCGCGGCCGCGTCGGCAGTAGTAGATCTCCAGCACATGGGCCAGCGGGTCATGCGAAAACTGTACAGTGTCAGTGAGCAGGCAGAGGAAGGTGGCTTCCACACCAGGCAGGATGGCATAATGGCTGCGAATGCCTTTGCCCTGCAGTCTGACATCGATTGTTTGAGACAAAAACGGCGTCTGCACACCTGCCTGCTGCGGGCTGGTGTTTGTGCAGACGCCGTCTGGGATGTGCTGAAGAACGCGGGCAATGGCCTCAAGAGGCGATGGATTCATGGCGCGTTCCTTTCATTTTTACGATTCGCCAGGGCAGGCGATCTCTACCATCTGCTCGATCATGTGGTGCAGGAGCTGGGCCTGCGCATTTTCAGAAGCACGGTAGTAGACTTCTTTGCCTTCACGGCGGCTGGTGATGAGCCGGGCACTCTTGAGCTGCTTGAGATGGTGGCTCACCGCAGGGCTGGACATGCCGACCATGGCAGAGATGTTGATGACACATTCCTCACAGTGGCAGAGGAGCCAGAAGATGCGGATGCGGTTGCCATCGCCAAGTTGCTTAAAGATGTCGGAGACGATTTGAAAATCGTCGGCCGTTGGCATCTGCGTGAGTACATGATCGGGGAATTGGCCGTGGTCGTGAGGCAGGGTCGTGTTGGATGACATGAGGCATTCCTCCTATGTCTTCCATTCTATCATATCGCTGTCCTGTGGAAAAGATGCTTATTTTTTGGCTGGGGCGTCGTGGGTGTGGTCGAGGATGTGGATGCTCTCACCAATATCGCTGCTCACAAGATCCTGCATGCGTTTGGCAAATGGGCAGGGATAGCCGATCGGTGTGCCTTTGGTGATGCAGGATGCGAAAACGATGGTATCAGCGCCCTGACTGATGAGGCTGCGGGCTCGCAGGACGGCTTTTTTGCCAGGACAGCCGCCGCAATCGATGAAGCCTGTGATATTGATCGGTTCGTCGGCAGGGACATCGGCGAAGACACCGGTGCGTTCGCGGATGGCTTTGAAATCGAGTACGCCAGGGCAATAGTCTCTGGTCTGATAACAGCGGATGATGCCTACATTCATGATACTATTCCTCCTTTAAATAGTGGCCGGCAGAAGACTGCTGACCTTTTGGCAGGTGAGTGATGATCTGATTTATTCCATTATAGGACCATGAACGGTGGCAGTATCGCCGAAATGGAACAATTTTTATTCCGTTTGGACGGTTTTTTTATGGAAACGGTCCAGTACTTCCTGCAGGGTGATATGGGCCATCTCTTCTTCGGCGCGCTGCTGCACCTGGTCGTAACAGTCGCGCAGTGCCAGCTGAATGTTTACGCCGACACCGCAGGCAGGGTTGGTGTGCGTGTCCTGGTGCAGGAGCGGCTTGTCGCCTTCGATGGCACGGTAGCAGTCGAGCAGGGTGATGGCATCGGCCGGGCGTGAGAGCGCAGGCCGGGCATGGCCGCGTACGCTGGTGAGCAGACCGCCTTTGCGCAAGAGGCTCATGAGCTGGCGCACATAGCTGGCGTTGGTGGCGATGCTCGTGGCGATGGCTGTGCTCGTGAGCGCCTGACTGTCATCGGCCAGAGCGATGAAAGCGAGGATATGTATGGCGTCGCTGAGTTTGGTCGGGTATTTCATAAAAGGTTTCCTTTCTCAGTTGATGTTAATTTTATTATAACAGCCTCTTGACAGATCGGTCAAGAGAGGTGTAGATTGTTGTTGAAATAAAAATAACAGCAAGAAAGGAACGATCATCCATGAGTTTCTATGAAGATCTGGTCATTGAGACCCAGCGCAGAAATTATTCCAGATATTACAGTGTGTATGCCCGCGGCGGCACGCCGTTCCAGTTGACGGAGAAAGCACCACTGCCGTATGACGCGCAGATCACAGCCTTTGCCGAGGCGGTGCGTCAGGCGGACAGCATCCTGGTAGGTGGTGCCTCTGGCTTGTCGGCGGCTGGTGGTGGAGATTTTTACTACAGTGATACCTCGTCTTTCCGCAGGCATTTTGGTAAATTTGCTGAGAAGTATCATTTCCAGGGGGCGTTTAATGGCATGCGGGCGCCGTTTGAGAGCCGGGAAGAATTCTGGGGCTATCTGGCGACCTTTCTGCACACGACTCAGACGGCGCCGCTGCGCCAGCCGTATAAGGACCTCGACAGGATTCTTACAGGCAAGACCTTTCACATCCTTACGACGAACCAGGATACACAGTTCGTAAAGCTTTATCCGGAAGCAAAGGTCAGTGAGATTCAGGGCGATCACCGCTTCTTTCAATGCAGCCGCTGCTGTACGGATGAGACCTGGGACGCTGTAGCGCCAGTGGCGGCAATGATCGATTCCATGGGTGAAGGCACGGAGATCGCGCCGGCGCTTTTGCCGCGCTGTCCATATTGTGGCGCAGAAGCTTTCCCCTGGGTGCGTGGCTATGGCAACTTTCTGGAGGGCAGAAAGTATGAGGCTGAGTATCAGAAGACCAGTGACTTCATCGAAGTCCATGCCTCGGAACGTCTTCTCTTTATCGAGCTCGGTGTGGGCAGGCTGACGCCGATGTTTATCCAGGAGCCATTCTGGCAGCTTACAGCAAATCTGCCAAACGCCTATTACATCGGCGTCAACGATCGTTATGATTTCCTGCCGCAGGGCATCGAGGATAAGGGCATGACCATCGTCGGCGATATCGCCAGAGTCCTGCGTGATACTGCCGAAGCGCTGCATGGAAAGGCAGAGGTGCAATGACACGCCGAAAAAACAGCACTTTCCGGCAGACCTGCGGGTGCTGCCTGAACGATAAGGAGGAAGAATGATGAATGAGACCTATCAGCAGATCGCATCTTTGATCAGGGACGCCGATGCCATCGTCATCGGTGCCAGTAATGGCCTTTCGATCACCGAAGGCTTTCATCTCTTTGCCGACAATGTCTGGTTTCAGACCTATTTCGGCGACTTTCGTGCCCGCTATGGCTGGCGCTGCATCCTGGATGGGATGTTCTTCCATTTTTCTGCGGAAGAAGAAAAGTGGGGCTTCTGGAGCCGACTCGCTTATCTGCAATGTTACAAGAAACCTGTGAGCCTGGTCATGCGGCAGCTGCGCGCACTCACCAGGGCTGTACCGACCTTTGTCCTTACCTCCAATGTCGAAGATCATTTTGTGCCGGCAGGTTTTGGTCCTGCACAGGTTTTCGAGATGGAGGGCAATTTTTCTCATGATCGGTGTGCCCGTGGCTGCTGCGATGCGATCTGGTCCAACCGCGAAGAGGTCCTGCGTCTGGCAGCCGCTGAGAAAGACGGGTACATACCATCTGAGATGGTACCGCGCTGCCCGCATTGCGGCGGGCCTGTGGAAGTGGCGCTGGCGGGCGATCCATCCTTTTTCCGTATGCCAGCCTGGCAGGCCAGGGCTGCGGCCTATGAGCGATTTCTCCAGACGGCGGGTGGCAAACGGCTGCTCGTGTTCGAGTTGGGCATTGGTTGGCGCAATCAGATGATCAAGGCGCCACTTATGCGCCTGGTCGCTCGTGAACCGAACGCGCACTATGTGACCTTCAATAAGGGCGAGGTATACATCCCGCAGGAGATCGCGGAACGGTCCATCGGTGTCGACGGTGATCTGGGCGAAGCCATCGCCGGCGTCTTCGATGCCTTCCGATCACAGGGATGAGACTGCTTTTCAGTGTTGTGGCTGCAACACTTTTGGCGAGAGATTGTCGTGGGCGAGGTTTTTTTACTGAAAAGCTATTGACGTTGGCCAGCAAATAGCGTATGATAATGGCAACAAATAAAAGATTGTTTAATCGTTAATTTGAAATAGCGAGAAGGGAGTTTTCAAAAATGAAGAAAACCTATAAGATCGATGTTGACTGCGCCAACTGTGCCAATAAGATGGAAGAAGCTGCTAAAAAGACCCCTGGTGTCAAGAATGCCACTGTTAATTTTATGACGCTGAAGATGATCGTTGAATTTGACGAAGGTCAGGATCCAAAAGCCATCATGCCGATTGTGCGCGAAAACTGCAAAAAGGTTGAGGATGCTTGCGAAGTTTTCCTGAAGTAAAGCGACAGCACCCTTCGGCGCCGCTGCAGGGTGCTTTTTCTTTGAAGAACAATTAAAAATGTGCTTAATTGTATGGGAGAAAGATCATGAACAAGAAACAAAAGAAAATGCTGGTGCGTATCCTGGCCGCGCTGGTGCTTTTGATCGGTCTGCATTTTGTGCCGGTCGAGGGGGCCTGGCGTTTTGTCAGTTACATGGTGCCTTATCTCATTGTTGGCTATGATATTTTGATCAAGGCGGGAAAAGGCATCAAAAACCGTCAGATGTTCGACGAATGCTTTCTCATGGCAGTCGCCACTGTCGGGGCGGTCGCGCTGGCACTGTATTCCGGCAGCGGCGATTATACTGAAGCTGTCGCTGTTATGCTCTTTTACCAGATCGGGGAGCTTTTCCAGAGCGTTGCTGTGGGCAAGAGCCGCCGCAATATCACTGAACTCATGGACATCAGCCCGGACTATGCCAACATTGAGGTGGATGGTCAGCTCGAGCAGGTCGATCCGGATGAGGTCGAAGTGGGCAGTGTGATCATCGTTCAACCTGGAGAAAAGGTGCCGATCGATGGTGTTGTCCTCGAAGGCACATCGACCCTCGATACGAGCGCCCTCACTGGCGAGAGCGTGCCGCGTGACATTAAGGCCGGAGAAGCCGTGATCAGTGGCTGCATCAATATGAGTGGGGTGCTGCGCATTCAGACGACGAAGGAATTTGGCGAATCCACTGTCTCCAGGATCCTCGAGCTCGTTGAAAATGCCAGCTCCCGCAAATCCAGGTCAGAAAACTTTATCTCCAGGTTTGCCCGTATCTATACACCGGCAGTCTGCTATGCGGCGCTGGCGCTGGCTTTTCTGCCGCCGCTCGTGCGCATGCTGGTGCTGGGGATGGATGCCGATTGGGGCACCTGGGTCTATCGCGCGCTGACCTTTTTGGTCATCAGTTGTCCCTGCGCACTGGTGATCTCGATCCCGCTGAGCTTCTTTGCCGGGATCGGGGGCGCTTCGAATGCCGGCGTGCTTGTCAAAGGCTCCAACTACCTTGAAACGTTGTCGCAGGTCCGTACCATTGTCTTTGACAAGACCGGCACGCTTACCAGGGGCGTGTTCGAGGTTGTCGGCATTCACCACAGCCAGATGGAGAACGAGAAGATCCTGGAACTGGCTGCGCATGCCGAGAGCGCTTCTTCTCATCCGATCGCGCTGAGTCTGGCGCGGGCCTATGGCAGGACCGTCGACCGTCATCGTGTTGCCGATGTTCAGGAGATCAGCGGCGGCGGGGTGATCGCTACAGTGGACGATGTGCAGGTTGCCTGCGGCAATGACAAACTCATGGCACGCCTCGGTGTTGAAGCCATCCCTTGTCACAGCATTGGTACCATTGTGCATGTGGCTGTCGATGGCAATTATGCCGGTCACATCGTTGTCGCCGATGTGGTCAAGCCGCATGCACGGGAAGCCATCGCTGCCCTCAGACAGGCCGGGATCAGAAAGACCATCATGCTCACCGGTGACCGCCGGAACGTGGCAGAAAAAGTTGCAGCAGAACTGGGCGTTGATGAAGTGCACAGCGAGCTTTTGCCAGCCGACAAGGTCAGTCAGGTGGAGGCTATCCTCGCTGCGAAACCAGAGAAAGAAAGACTTGCTTTTGTTGGTGACGGCATCAACGATGCACCGGTGCTGCGCCGTGCAGACATTGGCATTGCCATGGGTGCCATGGGCAGCGATGCTGCCATTGAGGCGGCCGATGTGGTGCTCATGGACGATGATCCGCAGAAGATCGTCAAGGCTATCAGGATCAGCCGCAAGACGCTGCGGATCGTTTATCAGAACATTGTTTTTGCCATTGGCATCAAGTTTATCTGTCTCGCGCTCGGGGCTGTCGGTCTTGCAAATATGTGGCTGGCCATCTTTGCTGACGTTGGGGTCATGATCATTGCTGTGATCAATGCCATCCGCGCCCTCTTTGTGAAGAATCTCTGATCCTTCTTCATATATTTTAAACAGAATCTGAGCCGTGCAGACAGATGCACGGCTCAGATTTTGCTGCGAGCAGGGGAGACTTGCAGTTTTTAAAAGATTCTGACAAAAAGAGCCTTTTCCACTGTTTTTTACAGGAAAACAGGCGTATAATGAAGATAATATTATTGAGGAGGTTATTGTCATGAAAATTGGTATCATCCGTTGCCGTATGACCGAAGATTATTGCCCAGGGACTTCGGACTTCAAAGCGATCCGTGAACGCAGCGGTGTCTTTGCTGATGTGCCGGCTGATGAGCCGATCGAACTCATTGGTTTTAACAACTGCGGCGGCTGCCCAGGGAAAAAAGCGGTGCTGCGCGTTCGCGAGCTTGTCAAACGCGGTGCTGACACCATCGTTTTTGCGTCTTGCATCCAGAAAGGCAATCCGATCGGTTATCCATGCCCATTCGCGAAAAAGATGAAGGACATCATTGATAAGGACCAGAACGGCGCCGTTCAGTTCCTCGACTGGACACACTGATCACGCGGGGTGTTAAAGAGATATTCAGAGAGATCAAAAGAGCAGCAGCGATGCGTAGCACATAAAGTGTTACGTATGGCTGCTGCTCTTTTTTTGAACCCAATTTTCTGCCCTTTAAAGCACTTTTTCATAGAAGATGTGGCCATCGGCCTGGACAACGCCGCTGACTTTGATGGAAGAGACGCCAACGCGTTCGAAGCCGAAACGCTTGAACATCAGCACCGCCGGCAGGTTCTGGCTGCCGCATTCGCTGCGCAGTACGGTGCAGCCGTTCTCGCGGGCCCAGTCGGCCGCAAAATCAACAAGGCTTTTGGCGATGCCCTTGCGATAGGCACGAGGACGGGTGTTGACCATGTGGATGACGGCGACAGCGTCATCTGGCGCTGGGGTGTGCCAATTGATGTTGGCGAATTCTGGCGGCTGGATCTTGTCGAAAACGATCATGCCGGTGATATCGCCGTCATCGTCACGCACATAGAGGACGCCGTTGTTGGTGGCATTGGTCAGCCCTGCGACGCTCGGGAAGATGCCACGCTGATTGATGGTGTAAGACTCGTACTTTTTTTGATACTGAAAATGTTCGTCAAACAATGACTCGATCTGAGGCATGTCATCGAGTGTGCCCTTTCTGATCATGATGATAACCCCCTGTTTATTTGTTACCTATTATTTTAACATATGGAAGGGATAAAAAACATATTTTTTGGACGCGGGTACAAAAAAAGCCCCAGGATGGGGCTGGTCAGGCGCGTTTCAGGGAGAGGGTGAAGCAGAGAATGCCTTCGGTATCCCTGGTCGGTGTGAGTTCTGCGCTGAGGTCTCCCTGCATTTCACGGGCCAGTGTCCGGGCGACGGTGAGGCCGAGTCCGGTGCCGCCCTGTCCTTTCTCACTGCCCTGGTGGCGGGAAGCATCGGGGGTGTAGAAGCGTTCAAACAGGCGGGCGGTGTCGCTGGGGCTGAGATCGGTGGTGTCGTTGGCGAAGGTGAGGAGGAGCTGCTCAGGCTTTTCGTCAGCAGTGATGACGAGTCGGCTTTTGGCATAGCGGCCGGCATTCTGCAGGAGATTTTGAAAAACACGCGCCAGCGCCGCTTCATCGGCGAGGGCCCAGAGCGGATGTTCCGGCAGCGTGACTTCGAGGGCCAGATCTGCGTCCTGGAGTAGCTGGTAATTGCCTGCCAGGGCTTCGCGCAGACAACGGCCGGCATCGACCCGGGTGAGGGACAGGGCCATGTCATCGGCAGCGAGTCGGGAATAATCATAGAACTGAGCAACGAGGAGCTTCATGGCTTCGGCTTTCTGCTCGATCACGGCGACGGTTTCCGCGAGTTCCGGATCACGGGCGATCTGGGCCTGCTGCGTGTTTTTGAAAAGTTTGAGGTTGCCGAGGATGACCGTCAGCGGTGTGCGCAGGTCGTGGCTGATGGCCTCGATCTGTTCCTGAAAGGCGCGTTCGTGTCTGGCATAGGTCTGGCGCTCCTGCTGAATGTCTGCGAGCAGGGCGTTGAGATCATCGAGGAGTGCAGAAAGTGTGGTGTCCGGCACTGGCAGGTGCAGCATCTGATTCTGTGTGAGATCCTGACGAACGAGTGTGAGCTCTTCGCGGATGTTCCTGAGCGCCCGTCGAAGTGTCAGCCAGCGCCAGGCGAAAAAAACGGCCGCAGCACAGAGAATGATGATGAGGATGGTGGTGAGCATGGCGTCCCCTCCCTGGATGGATCAAAGGTCTCTTTTCCGTAATGATACCACGCCCAGCAGCGTGAAGACAAGGATGCCGATGACGCCGCTCACGATGGCTTTTTCAAGGGTCAGCGGGTCTTCCCACCAGCGGACGATGCTGTCAGCGGAGAAAAAGTTGCTTGGCATCCAGCCTGCGATCTTTGCGCAGATATCAGATTGCAGGCCGAGGTATCTGAAGACCGTCGGTGCGATGCTCCAGACTGCGATCCAGGCAACGACGGAAGTCATCTCACGCTGGAAGATGGCGATAAAGAAGACAGCAGAGACGAGCCCACTGACAGCGAGAAGAAAGACATAGAGCGTCGAAGCGAGAAAGTCGTTAAGCGTCCAGATGTCTGTACGCGCCAGGAGAAGTTCTGCGCCGGCGATCCAGACGGCGAGCACGATGAGCATGATCACTGTGGCGGTGATAAGGCCAGTGAGGCATTGGCCGAGAAACAGCTGCGGACGCGTGAAGCCAAAGGCGACGCTGTTTTTGAGGTTGCCGTTCTTGCGGCGGCTTTCATAGAGCACAAAAGCAACGAGGGCGCCCATGATCACATAGAGAAAAGGCTCGGAGATATTGAGCGCGTAGCTGAACGATGTGTGGCCATACCACTGAGGGCCGTTGCCCAGAAAATGGAGTGCCAGATTGATAGCCAGAATGCCGGCACAGAGGCTGGCGCAGGTGACATAGGCGGGACGCGTGTGGGTGATGCGGTAGAGTTCGGAAGCGATGTAGTTGAGCATGGGGATCTTCCTTTCTTAGCAAGATCATTGGATGACGAGATAGAGCACAAAGGCGGCGGCGTAGATGCTGAAGGCGATGCAGAGCGGCTTTTTGCAGTGGATCATTCCTTTTAAACCTTCGTCCAGGAGCGCACCCACCGCCATGAACAAACAGGCGGCAAAGGCGAGCATGGAGACGATGAAGGCGGCCTGTGAGAGCATTACAGCACCTTCTCTCAAAGATCGCGGTGGCGCAGTGTGAGCCAGCCGGTGAGGGAGAAGAGCAGTGTGCCGACGATGCCGCTGACCAGGCATTTGGTGAGGCCTGTGCTGGTATACCAGAGGAAGGTGGTGGTCGGTTCGGAAACGTTGACGCTCCAGGTGCCGGCAAGCGCTTCGCCGCTGGCGATGGTGGTCGTCTCGGTGATGCTCTGCTGCAGGAATTCGTAAGGCATCCAGTTTGCGATCTCAGCGAGAAGATCAAAACGCATGCCCAGGGTGTTGAGGATCGTTGGCAGGATGCACCAGATGGCTGCCCAGGCGAGGGCTGCGAAGATGTCGCGTTCGATGAGCTCCATAAAGAGCACGATCGTGATCACATTGGCGCAGGCGATGAGATAGAGCGAGAGGACCATCATCAGCATGTCCTTGACGCTTGGGAAATCGCTGTACGCCAGCAGGAGTTCGGCGGAGCCGATCCAGAAGGCGAGGAGCACAGCGAGAACGAGCGTGGATAATAAAATGCTCACAATGCACTTTCCAAAAAAGATCTCGACACGGCTCGTGCCGAAAGCGACGGTGTTTTTGAGGTCGCCGTATTTTCGGGCATTGGTGTAGAGGATGCCCGGGATGACAGCACCCATGATCATGAAGAATTGAGACACTGAAAGGAACCCGGCATAGGAGATGCCGGTGAAGGCGTTGTTGACGCCGTAGGCTTCCCAGTCGAAGAAAGCCAGAAAACAGTTGAG
>CAUDRX010000018.1 GCA_958451915.1 uncultured Peptococcaceae bacterium | reverse complement strand
GCGAAGATCATCCGCGCCTACGACCGCTTTCAGGCAAGGGAGTTGAACCAACATGTCCCAAGAAACGAACCACCAACAGATGAAAAATAAAAAAGCGCCGCACTGGCGTCCGTTCAGCGGTTTTTTCGAACGGCAGACCTTTTCCTACAGGCTCGTCGCCCTCCTGACCTTTCTCGTCATGACGCTGGTCATGCTGCAGGGTCTGGTGTCCAGCCAGCTCTTCTGGAATGTCGGTGATGTTGCCACGCGCACCATCACCGCCGACCGGTCTTTCGTCTATGAAGATACCCAGGCCACTGAAGAGAAGCAGAAGGAGATCCTGGCCAATCTCGAGGATGTTTACAGCATCAACCTCGAGCAGTACAACAATCTGACCCTGATCTCCATCGACCGCACCTTTGACCAGCTCTCCAAGATCCTCGTGGTCGATGAGGAGGTGCGCGAACAAGGTGCTGAAGCCGAAGATTACGAAGAGCGTCACAATGAGCTCAATGACCTTTTGGGCAGCGAGATCAGCGACACCGACTGGGCGGTCCTCAGCAACTATACGAGCGACCAGGTGGAACTCCTGCACCAGCAGGCGGTGGCCATCTCCAATGACGTCATGGGCAAAGGGGTGCGCGAGGAAGACCTGAACGACGCAAAGAACGAGATCCTGAAGAATGTTGACCAGTCTTTCGCCTTCAGTTCGCTGGACGGCAAGATCGTGCACCGCATTCTTGAGAACACCAAGTTTTACGCGACCAGCGAGATCAACCAGGAAGCCAGCGATGCCAACCGGCAGGACCTCCTGGAGGGTGTGGAGCCGGTGATCTACTCGGTGCAGCGCGGCGAAGTCATCGTCAATAAAGGCGATGTCATCACCGAAGACATGTATGCAGCCATCCAGGCGATGAGCAGCAACACGGATCGTTCGCCGTACAAGATCGCCCTCGGCGTCGTCCTCTCGATGTTGTTGGTGGTGCTCGCCGTTTCCAAATTCTCGGAATGGCGCGCCCGCAAGAAGCCGGGCGAGGACTGGCAGCGCAATGCTTCCGTCATGCTTGCTTCGATGACGATCATCACGCTGCTCTTTCCGGTGATCTCGGCCCTTCAGCTGAGCAGTCTGGAGTCGTCGCTGACGCTGGTCGATTTTCTGATCCCGATCCCGGCCGTTGCCGTGATGGTCTCGATCCTGCTGGACAACGAAGAAGCCATCTTTGCGACCATGCTCATGGCGCTCATACTGGGCATCTATACCAGTGACGTTTATGTGAGCTTTGCCGCCATCGCCGGCAGCCTGATGGCGCTGGTCCAGGTAAAGGTGCTCCACCGCCGTACCGACCTGACGATGTCAGCAGTGTGCGCCGTTGGCGCCATGGCGATCGTGGCCGTGATCTACTACCTCGTGACAGGGCTCGAGCTGCGGGAATTGCTGCTGCTTTTGGGCTTCTGCGTGGGCAATGGCTTTTTGACGCTGGTGCTGACGATCGGGCTCCTGCCATATCTGGAGAGCGCCTTCAACGTCACCACCTCGCTCACGCTGATGGAACTCTGTGACCCGAACACACCATTGCAGCGCAGCCTCATGCAGAAGGCGCCAGGCACCTACCAGCATTCTCTGCAGGTGGCCAACCTTGCCGAAGCAGCGGCTCTGCGCATTGGCGCCGACGCTCAGCTGGTGCGTGCGGCAGCTTATTACCATGACATCGGCAAGATCAAGCGGCCGGAATTCTTTTCTGAGAACCAGATGACGGATTTCAACCCGCATGACAAGATCTCGCCGAACCTTTCGTATCTCATCCTCACCACCCACGTGAAGGATGGCGTCGCCCTTGCCCGCGAGGCGCGCCTGCCGAAGACCATCATCGACCTTATCGCCCAGCACCACGGCAACACCGTTGTCGGTTATTTCTATCACAAGGCCAAGAAACTTGACGACAGCGTCAGGGCCGATGATTTCCGCTATCCGCAGAAGCGTCCGCAGACCCGTGAAGCGGCCATCCTCATGATCGCCGACACTGTCGAAGCCGCGGTGCGCTCCAGCATCAGCCATCTCAATCACGCTCAGGTGGCGGGCTTTATCCGTGTGCTCATCAACGATAAGATGAACGATAAGCAGTTTATCGAGTGCGATCTCACTTATCGCGACATCAATGACATCACCGATGAGATGATCCGCATGATCAACAGCATGTATCATAAGCGCGTGGCCTATCCGGATAAGAAGAGCCTGCTCAAATAAGGGGGAACAAGTATGCAATTTGATATCGTCAACGAATGGGGAGATCTGGACGAGGTGTGGCTCAGACGCCTCGATGAGATCCTGCCTTTATACAGAGATCAGGAAGGCCTGCCCGACGACCTCGTCATTGGCCTGACCTTTACCGGAGATGAGGAGATCCGGGCCATCAATAAAGAATACCGCGGCATCGACCGTGCGACCGATGTGCTGAGCTTTCCGCTCTATGAGCGCGATGATGAGATCGAGCTTTTGGAAGGTGAGCCGGCACCTTTCGGCGACATTGTGCTCTCCGTGCCCCATGCGCAGGCGCAGGCCGCCGAATACGGCCACAGCGTCGAGCGTGAGGTCTGCTATCTGATCGTGCACGGCCTGATGCACCTGGCCGGTTATGACCATATCGAAGCAGATGACAAGGCTGAGATGCGCGCCGAAGAGGAACAGCTCCTCAGCGCCGTCGGTGTGACCCGCACCTAGCCGCCCACGAAAAAAGGAGGAAGGGACCATGAAAACTGGTTTTATCTCATTGATCGGCCGGCCGAACGCTGGCAAGAGCACCCTGCTCAATCAGATCCTCGAGCGCAAGATCGCCATTGTTTCACCAAAACCGCAGACCACCCGCACCCGGATCACCGGGATCTTTACCACACCGGATGCGCAGATGGTCTTTGTCGACACGCCCGGCATCCATAAACCAAAGCACCGTCTCGACCAGTATATGCAGGAAGCGGCGACCTCGTCCATCTACGACGGCGACGTCATCTATTACGTCGTCGATGCTTCGGTGCCTTTTGGCAGTGGCGAGCAGTTCATCCTGGACCAGCTGGCCAGGGTTGAAGCGCCGGTCTTTCTCCTGCTCAATAAGATCGACGTCATGAGTCCGGAACAGATCATGCGCTGCATTCTCAAATGGCAGGCGCGCCGCGAGTTCGCTGAGATCTTTCCGCTTTCCGCTGAGCGCGGCGACAATGTCGACCGCCTCATCGAGACCACCAAGGGCTACCTCTACGACGGTCCAAGCTTCTATCCGGAAGATGCTGTCACCGATCAGCCGGAGCGCATCGTCATGGCCGAGCTCATCCGCGAGAAGATCCTGCGCTTCACCGAAGAGGAAGTGCCTCACAGCGTGGCTGTTGTCATCGAGCACATGGAACGCGACGAAGACGATGACAAGCTTATCGTGCACGCCGCCATCTATGTGGAGCGCAGCGGCCAGAAAGCCATCATCATCGGCAAACAGGGCATGATGATCAAACGCATCGGCACCGCCGCCCGCCGGGACATCGAAGAGCTTCTCGGCGAAAAGATATACCTCAAACTCTGGGTGCGCGTCAAGGAGAACTGGCGCGACCGCGAAGGCGTGCTCCACGACCTTGGCTTCGATATGGACGATTTCAGCTGAGAGCGGTGGATGCACCCATAACGATACCATGATAAGAAAGGAAGTGAGCGGATGATAGAAGAACTGAAGGTCCCCACCACCGAAGAAGAGGAAGACCAGCTCAAGGAATATTTAGAAGAACAGCATCCAGAAGACATCGCCGAATATATCGAAGAGTTGGATGACCGAGCGACCCAGGCTGCCCTCATCAAGGTGATGGAACCGGAAGACGCCGCTGAGGTCCTTTTCGCGATCGACGATAAGGAACTCATGGTCGACATCCTGCTGGAACTTCCTCGCAATATGGCGACAGCCATTGCCAACGAGATCCCAAGCGACGAGGCTGCCGACATGCTCGAAGACATGGATGAGAGCGAACGCAGCCGCATCCTCAGCCTCTTTGAAGACGAAGCCGTCGACGACATCACCGATCTGCTCACCTACGAGAGCGACACCGCCGGCGGTCTCATGACCACCGAGTTCGTTGTCGTGCCAGTCTTTGTCAATGCGGAGAAAGCCATCGAGATCATCCGCATGTATGCGCCTGACGCCGAGACCATCTACTACGTCTATGTCATCGATGGGCTCAACCACCTCGTCGGTATCCTCTCCCTGCGTGAACTCATCATCGCCGGGCCGGAGACCAACGTCGGCGACATCATGCGCCAGAACGTCACCAGCGTCAATGTGCGCGACGACCAGGAAGAAGTCGCCGACATCATGAGCCGTTACGGCCTTCTGGCACTGCCAGTCGTTGACGACGAAGAGCACATCCTCGGGATCATCACCGTCGACGATATCGTCGACGTCATCCAGGACGAGGCGACCGAAGATATCTACCGTATGGCCGGTACCACCGAAGCCGAACTGGAAGAAGGCGCAAGCGTCGTCACCGCCTATACTTCGCGTCTGCCCTGGCTGCTTATCACTATTTTCGGCGGCATTTGTTCCGGGACCGTCCTCAATTATTTTGAGCTGACGCTGCAGCAGGTTGCCGCGCTCATCATTTTTATCCCGATGATGACCGGGATCGCCGGCAACGTTGGGACCCAGTCCTGCACCGTCACCGTGCGCGGGCTTGCCACCGGCAACGTCACCACAAAGGAAGCCCTCAGGACCATCCTGCGCGAAGCTTTTCTGGGCTTTGTCCTCGGGCTCACTGTTGGCGCCATCGTCTGTTTCGTCGCTTCATTCTGGCAGCACAGCTTCCAGCTGGGGCTGACCGTTGGCATCACGCTCATCCTCAACAACATCATGGCCGCTCTCCTTGGCACCATCGTGCCGCTGGCCCTGGAGCGGCTGCATATCGACCCTGCCGTCGCCTCGGCGCCGTTCATCACGACGACGCTGGACGTGCTCGGGCTCTTTAACTATTCGATGATCGCCATCATGATCTTCCACATTTAATGGAAAGGGTACGCATGACACAACCAAAGAACCGTCTCCAGCCATTGGACTTTATCATTATCTATATCGGCGGCGCCTTTCTGGCCGGCCTGATCCAGGGGCCGCTGCGCGCCGCCTTTCCGTTTTTCAGCGGCAGCACCGCCGGGCAGCTGCTCTCCGGGCTCTGGCTGCAGGACGGGCTGATGCTCGCCCTGCTGATCCTCTGTCTGAAGAGCCACGGTGCGCACTGGCGCGACATCGGTGCGGTGTGGCCCGAGGGCCGCGGCGCCATCCTTGGCGCAGTCTTCGGGGGATTCGCCCTTAACGCGCTCATGATGGCGCTCGTGCAGCTCCTCAACGCCATCCTGCCCGGCGGGCTCGCGCCGCAAAATGTGCAGAGCTATATGCAGCCTGGTGACTCGCTTTTCACGATGATCCTCGTCATCGCCACCATGGGCGTTTTTGTGCCCCTCGTGGAAGAGTTCATCTTTCGCGGCTATCTTTATCACAGCCTCTGCAACCAGATCCCGCCGCGGCTGGCCATGCTCTTTTGCGCCGTCATCTTCGGTGCCGCCCATCTTGACTGGCAGCGCTTTCTGCCGCTGGCGATCGGCGGCTGGCTGCTCAACGTCATCGCGCTGCGATACCGTTCGACTTTTGCCAGCGCCATCAGCCACGGCGTCTGGAACACGATCATGATCATCCTTTACTACTTCGCACTCTGACACAGGAGGCATCCCATGTTTACAGAACTCACGATCACCGGCCTTTCCCACGATGGCTGCGGCGTCGGCCGCACCAGCGACGGAAAGGTCGTTTTTGTACCCGGCGCGCTGCCGGATGAGACCGTCGCCGTCACCCTCGGCGAGAGCAAAAAAGGCATCATCCACGCCGGGCTTCAGACTATCATTACAGCCAACCCCGCCCGCCGCACCCCGCCTTGTCCGCTTAGCGGCGTATGCGGCGGCTGCGCCCTCATGTCTGCCGGCGATGCCCTGCAGGCAGAGATCAAGACCCAGCAGGTGCGCGACGCCCTCTCCCGCATCGGCAAACTCAAAGCCGACGTCCTGCCTGTCAAGACCATGGACCAGCCCTGGCGCTATCGCAACAAAGGCATTTTTCATGCCGACTACAACAGCGGCGCCACCCGCCTTGGCTTTTATGAAAAAGGCAGCCATGACCTCGTGCCCGCCGCCGACTGCCTCCTTTTCAGTGAGCAGGTCGGCCGTCTCGCGCACTGGCTCGAGGATGCCATCACCGCCACCGGCATCCCCGACATCGACAAGGTCATGCTCCGCGAAAGCCGTGCCACCGGTCAGCTCATGGTCGTTTTTGTCACCGCCGCCCAGCGCTTCCGCCAGAGCGCCCTCGCCCGGCGCCTTGCCGAAGAATGGCCCCAGGTCGTCAGCGTCTGGCACAATGTCAACACCAATCCCCGGCTCATGCTCGGTCGTGCTTATACCCTGCTCGCCGGCACCGGGACCATTACCGAGACCCTCGGTGATCTGACTTATGAACTTTCGCCTGCGTCCTTCTTCCAGGTCAACACCGCCCAGGCCGAAGTGCTCTACCAGACCGGGCGTGAGATGATCGGACCCCTCACAGCGGACGCACCCATCCTCGACCTTTACTGCGGCATCGGCACCATCGGCAGCTTCATCGCGCAGAAGGACCAGCCCCTTTACGGCGTCGACAGCGTCGGCCAGGCCATCGCCGATGCCAGGGAAGCCGCCAGGCGAAACGGCTTCACCAATGCCCACTTTACCACCGCCAAAGCCGAAGCCTGGCTGCCGAAATGGCTCAGCAAAGGCAATAGCGCCCAGCTCGCCATCATCGATCCCCCACGCAAAGGCTGCGACCGCAAACTCCTCGACGCCCTGATCGCCGCCGGCATCCCCCAGATCCTCTATATCTCCTGCGACCCCGCCACCTTCGCCCGCGACCTCAGCATCCTCGCCAGACACTACCACCTCAGCCCCATCCAGCCCGTCGACCTCTTCCCACAGACCAGCCATGTGGAGAATGTGGTCGTGCTGAGAAGAAAGTGAAGGGACACAGGCACAGAGAAATGGCAGCATTGAGGACCGCCTGATCCCTGGCTGATCGTGAACATCAAAAAGAAGCCCCTCATCGTGCGCCATTTGAACCAGGATCGTTCAAGTGCACGATGGAGGGCTTCTTTTTTTCTGTAAAGCGCAGATATTTATCTCGTCTTTTTTTGGTAGTATCATAATCAAAATTCAAAAGCTTTTAAGAGGAAAATTGCATCATTTCAGCATTATCTACATCATTTTGTGATATAATGATGCAAATAATAGAAAATGAGGTAGAAAAGATGCATCATTTTGATTATGATAAAACTCCAGAAAAGTTGTTGACACCACAGATCGTTCAACTGTTAGGTCAGATTCGAGAAGAAAAAGGTAAGCAGGAACTCTTTCTTGAAGCCAATGTTGATGAATTGAAACGTCTGTTGGAAATTGCCAAAATCCAGAGTACTGGTGCATCGAATAGGATTGAAGGGATCTATACGTCGGATCTGCGTTTAAAAGAGTTGGTTTCAGAAAAAGCAGAGCCAAGGAACAGGTCGGAGGAAGAGATCGCGGGTTATCGCGAGGTTTTGGCGACGATTCATGAAAGCTATGATTATATACCGGTGAGACCAAGTATGCTCTTGCAATTGCATCGTGATTTGTATTCTTACTCTAAAAGTGCGGTGGGTGGAAAATATAAAAATGCTGACAATGTGATCGCTGAAACAGACGAAGCAGGAGTTAGAAAAGTACGCTTTCAACCAGTTCCAGCTTTCCAAACGGCAGAAGCGATGGATCAATTGTGCGATGAGATGAACAAAGCATGGCAGGATGAGAAATTTGATAAGCTGCTTTTGATTCCTATGTTTATCTTAGATTTTTTATGTATTCATCCTTTCAATGATGGAAATGGACGCATGAGTCGACTATTGACTTTGCTGTTTCTTTATAAGAATGGTTGCATCGTTGGTAAGTACATCAGTATTGAAATGCTTATTGAAAAAACTAAAGAGACTTACTATGAAGCCTTGCAACATAGTTCCTATGGATGGCATGATAATATCAATGATTACGTGCCATTTGTCTCGTATTACCTGGGCATTGTGTTAAAAGCATATCGAGAATTTGAAAGCCGCGTGAAGCTGATGCAGGATCGTTCATTATCAAAACCGAAACGGATTAAGGCTGTAATCGATGGGCATATTGGAAAAATAACGAAAAAACAACTGGTTGAGCAATGCCCGGATATCAGTTTGACAACGATTGAACGTACGCTGGGGGAGCTGGTAAAGTCTGGGTATATTAAGAAAGTGGGAGCTGGGCGTGCAACAGCTTACATAAAGGCTGATTATATAGAGTAGCCGGCGTTTTAATGTAGAGCTATTGAATAATAAGAAAGGGGATGCACTATGAAAAAAGCAAGAAAGTGGATCAATGCTATTTTAGTGATGGGATTGATGATCGGTTTGGTACCAGGAGAAGCGTTTGCTGCTGAGTACATCGATTCAGCTGATTACAGCATTGAACGCCATGATTTTTCGTGGAGTGAAAATGGTCAATTAAAGCTGCTGCATTACTACGATCAGATTGTTTTGAATGAAACAAGTGATCAAGCAAGAAATATAAATGAATCCCTTAAGCAGCATTACAATGTGTTTTATGCGGAAGTACCGGAAATCGTTTCCGAAGCGCAGAGAGTACCGCCGCATTTTCCGGGTCAATATTTTCGGTATTACTATGAACCAGAAGTTTCCAAAAATCAGGACGGCATACTTAGTGTCGCTATGAATTGGTATTGGAATTTTGGCGGTGTTAATAACTATGGCACTGATGGCCTGAACTATGATCTCAATACAGGGAATAAGCTCAATCTATCTAATTTGTTCTCGCTTTCCGATGCTGAGATCGAACGCTATTTCAAAGATCAAACATTGAATTTTATAAGCACACATCCAAACTATCCATGGTGGCAAGGTAGTATTCAGGATGCCAGAGAGATCGTGAATGGATACCAATTGGAAGATTTCAACTACTACGTTGAAGGAAATAGTATCGTGCTGGTATACGAACAATATGAACTTGGCCCAGGAGCGCTTGGCGTTGTGAAGGTTCCTTGTCCGATCATCAACAATACGATTGATGTGACACTGGATGGCAATGCATTGGCCTTCGATCAGCAACCGATCATGGATAATGATCGTGTAATGGTGCCAATTCGTGCGATTTTTGAAGCATTGGGTTATACTGTCGATGGGAAACAGGCTACACAGACGGGAACTGCGACCAATGGTGACAATACAATTACCGTGCAGGGGAACAATGCGGCGATCACATATGATGGCGGAACATACTGGTGTGATGTGACACCAAAGAACGTGTCTGGACGTATTCTCGTGCCAATTAGAGCGATCTCAGAAAGCGCTGGGTGCGATGTATTCTGGAATCAGACGATGAAAAAGGTTATTATTGAAGATGAGTAAAAAAGATAGGAAGTCGTGAAAGTCACGACTTCCTATCTTTGGTTATGGAGGATAAAAACGATTCAAAACTTAACAGTTTTGACCATGATGGGCGAATGTGGTAAAATAGCCATGTAAGATGGTGTCTTAACTTATGATCAAAAGTAAGGCGGTGATTTATGAATGAAATATGGATATATCCGTGTATCGACACGCGGGCAAGCATCCGAAGGGAATGGTTTAGAAGCGCAGCGAGAAGCATTGAAAGCCGCGGGTGCGGAGAAATTGTATGAGGATGTAATGACCGGAAGAGTCGTGGATCGTCCTGCTTTCGATGAAATGCTGGCGAAGGTTCAGAGTGGTGATGAAATCATGGTTACTAAGCTGGATCGTTTCGCAAGAAGTGTTACCCAGGCGTCTGAGCTGATTGGAAAGCTGCTTGATGACGGCGTGACGGTGTATGTGCTGAATGTTGGCAAGCTGGATAATTCGCCGTCAGGCAAGCTGATGAGGAATATGCTTTTAGCCTTTGCTGAATTTGAACGCGATCTGATCGTGGAACGCACGCAAGAAGGGAAAGCAATTGCTCGGCAAAAGCCAGGTTACCATGAGGGCAGGCCGTTAAAATTTTCGAAGCAGCAAGTTGAGCATGCGCTCGATTTATTACAGGATCATTCGTATTCTCAAGTGGAACAGATGACAGGCATCAGCAAATCAACACTTGTTAGAAAAAAGAGAGAAAGAGGAGCTAGTAATGAGCATGTATAACAAGATGGCAAGATAAATGAAAATGAAGGATGCTGGTTTTAAATGAGGTTGATCTGACGCAGACAGAAAACGATGTTATCGAGAGCAGTCTGAAATATTATCGAAGTAACTAAATTGAAAAATTAGGAATACAAATTATGGATGTGTATTAAATGAAAGAAAATAATAAAGCATATCTTACAAATGCAACTCCAGAATGGTTGACGAGAATTTCTGAAGAAGATATTGTTGACGATGTGTATAGAAGTATCTTAGATTTTTTTGTATTATATAGTCCGTGCGAAGGACTATCAGCGAGATCTCGATCTCTTACGGAGTTTTATCATTGGAATAATCCATGGAGTAAGCCATTTTGGCTAAATAAACAACTAAAGCAGTGTGCAGAAAATTATGAAATTTTATTTGCCGCATCTTCTTATGCGCAGATGGAGCAAGAACTAAATAAAGCGGATTTAATAAATTTTCCAACGAATATTTCAAAAGAACGTATTTGTTTTCATAATACGAAAGGCAATCAATTTATGAGTGTATTTTATCATTTAAGAAATTCTTTGGCACATGGAAGATTTAATATTACACATCTTAATGATGGGGAAAACATATATGTTTTAGAAGATGTTTCAGGAAAAGGGAAAGAACGTAAAGTTTCTGCTCGTATGGTTATTCGAGAGAAGACTCTTGTTAAGTGGATGATTCTTATTAAAGGGGGTGAAAAAGAATATCAAAAAATTAAGAATGATTGAGCGGGAAATCAAAGTAGCCCCATCCCTTTTGAGTGAAGAAAGGGATGGGGCTACTCTCAGTTTGTTCGACACTTCCAGCGTGCCATAGGATGTTGAATAATGCGATTCAGTTCAGATGGATCAGAGAAAATAAGGTCGGGTTGGTATTCTTTATTATTTAACCGCTTATCAGAAGCTGATCTCAGCCACGGTAGGGATCACGAAACTGGAAAGAAAACCAAGGGTGTCCTCCTGTGCTGCTTGTAGATCAAAACGTTCTGTACGCCGCGAGACTGGGATCAGATCGGTGCGAATGCGATGAGGATCCATCTCACGGATAGTGTCGAAATTAAATGTTGTGGGTGATTATTCTGCTGCAATGGCACTATAGAAGACGACACACTGACGCAGGAGCGCCAGCTCATCTGCTGAGAACAGATTGTATTTCAAAATGATAAATGAGGTGAGACCAATGCTCAAGTGCTCAAGAGAAAAATCATGGAAATCGACTTCTTATAGGGCGTGATTACAGAGCACAAATTAGCAATAGCATATTTTCAAAAATATGCTATTGCTAATTTTAGAGTTATATATGTTGAAAATCTGTCGAAATATTTTCTAAATCATAATTAAATATTTTTAATTCAGGATGATCTTTCCCATACATACTTAGTGCGGGAATATCAGTATCTAAATTTACAAGTCTTGGCTCTCCAACTTTAATATTGTCTCTCAGTTTAATATCATATTCCTCGTTATCGTACTGTTGTGCTGGTAAAGCAATATTATATCCTCCCAAACCATGGAGCATTTTTTTGCAGTGCGAAGACGATGATTCGTAACAAATTCCATCAAAATCAGGATCAACACAAATCCAGTTCATAAAAAGCTGTGGAAAGATATATTCTTCTTGAGAATTATCACTGTTCAAGACAGAACAGGCGGCTCTAAGTGGATATATACAAAGGACATTTAATACGTTTTGTATTAATTGTTCCTTCTCAGGATCGTTTTTTTCTGGTGAACTTCTAAATTGAGCTTCAAAACTGGTCATTTTTAACAACATCTTATCAGAAAAATCGATAAGATGTAGATGATCTTCTTGTGAAGCCGAGAGATCAAATGCTGCAATTGCAAAATAATTTGGTTCTCCACATTCACACCAAGAAAGCTCTGGTCGGTTTGCTAAGTACAGACAGGGATTTTTTTCTGCGTTGTACCGAGCTGCTTTAACTTTATTTCGACTTGAAAATGGAACATGAAATATTTCTTTTCTTTCTTCGATCTTCTCGTTAGAGTTTAAAGGGCGTATACGATAGTAACGTTCAGGTTTGCAACGATATTGAATAAAGTAAGGTTTCATATCGTCGAAAGTTTTATAAGCAACGATACGCGCTCCAGCGCGGTCTTCTTTGCGTAACAACTCAAAAACATTTATGAGATTAGCAACATTTTCTCGATTTCAGGTATCTTTTCCTTAATTAATTCACAGACATTGGCACCTAATAAAGGATTATCTTCTGGAGAGACTGAATCCTTTAACTCTTGAATGTACTGTTTAAAATTTTCTTCTAAAAATATATCTATCGGAACAGATTTTTTTGTTATTTAAGTGATAATTATATTTTCCAATCAAAACTAATATTTTATCATGTTCTAATAAACGCGTCCCTTCTAAAAGGTAGGCGTAGGCTTCGAGATCCATTTTTCGGATATAGTCGAGTTTCTTGTACGCTTTCAATGGGATCTTCTGATCCTTATAGTTGTCGGGGTCTGTGACGCTGATCATGGTATTTTGATCGGTGAGCAGACAAGCGGCCAGATAGAAAACCTTGCAGGCTTGGAAAGCTGCCATATCACTCGTATATTTTCCTGAGAAGATATGGCTTGAAAGCGCTGTGATCCCTTTCTTATAAACGGGATAATCGTTCTTGGCGACAATGCTTCCCCGGCCAATGATGCAGATCGCTGCCTCGATCGTGTCTCTGAGCACATCTTTATAGGTGATGTCCAGTCCACGATAAGCGATCTCCTGTGCTGCGATCGCTTGATAGGTTGCTTGCACTGCTGCAAGGTCTTCGCAACCAGTCATGAGTGAAGCAATGTCAAAAAGCTGCTTCATGATCTCAAGCTCTTTCCTAGAATCGATCAGAATGCCGGTCGTGTGTGGTGCAAAGGCGGTCAATTTGTCGCCCAGGATGCAGTCGATCGAAGGAACTATAACTTCGAGTTTTTGTTCTTCGTCAGTGAGCAGGAATTCGTTTTTGATCTCTCGTTGTACGATGGAAGCGTAGTGGTTTTCTTCGAAGAGTACATCGAGGATGATATAGAAGTCATCATTTTCTGCTGGTGAGCGATAGTAGAATTTGAAGTGGCGTTTTACGATATTGTTCTGTCCTTTTCGGATCTGTTCTTCGTAGCGTTCGAAAGGAAAGATCTCTGACGCTTTCTCGATGTATGCCTTGATGTCTGTATCCGGCTCTACGATGATATCGATATCCGTCGATAATCTTCGTGGATGCTCCAGCAAGAGCATGAGTGAGGTGCCGCCCTTGAAGATGAAAGGCATATCAACGCGCACGAGCGCTTCTAACAGCCCGAAGGCAAACAGCATCCGTTCGACTAAGAAGGGATCTTTGTTGTGTTTTGAACTTAGGGCATGGATGTATTCAGCGCTAAAGGTTCTAGGATCGATCATGGTGGTCTCCTTACACGTGAAGTTTGATGGTCGTGTCTTCTATGATGATCTTTTTGATCTTATCTGCGATGTTTCTGCGCCTTGCGTAGCGAAACATCTTTGACTCGTCGATGACATAGGTATGAAATGCATCTTCCAGAATGGTGCTGAACTCGCTTGTTTCCAGAAACAGCTGCATTTTTTCATCGGCAAATAGGTCGACCAGCAGTTTTTCGAGCATCACATGATGCGGGGCTTGCTGGTCCACAGGTGCTTCAGTGATCAGGTTCTGCACGATGATGGTATCACTGCCGGCATAGATTTCACAGATCTCCATGGTTGGCTTGAGCAGGACCTGATGGTTGGTGTTGTCCCGGAGAAATTCATAAACAGCGCTTTCCAGCATGCTTTCTACTTCGATAAAAAACAGATTCTGCGCGATCTGGTGGTTGGCAAAACGGTTGAATTGGATGGCTTCCCATGCTTGAAACTGGATCAACGGAAATTGTTCGGCTAGGCCATCGACGATCTTCTGCAGTGTAGCTGAAAACTGATGATGGTAAACTTTTCTTTTCACGTCAGCAGCCGTGACACAGTATTTATTCCGACCGACGCGGATCAGAAGCCCCTGATCGATCAGTTTGTTGATCAGCCAATGAATAGATTGCGGCTTTAATCGGCTGCTCTTCTTTACAGCGATCTGATAAATAGTCTCTTTGTCAAAGGTTTCTGTTGGCAGAGCCAGAGCCAGATCTTTCATATTCATCTAAGATCACCATCTTTCACAACTTAATTATCGGCAATTTTTTCTTTTATTGCCGATAATTAAGTTTATCAATTTTTTCTTCGCCTGTCAATTTTTCTGCTATTGAAAGATAAAAATGTCGTTTGTGGCCAGATAACTGCTGTTTGTGCCATTTTGTAGCGACGGGATCCTAGACATGATATAATAAAAGATTACCATCAAGATGTGTCGATTACGACGTGACGGCGTTAATTACGACAACATGCGGCATATCACGACAACCTGTGATATAATAATTAATTTAGCAGATTGATAGTTAAGGAGGGATGGAAAAATATGAAAGATTTTATTTCTGAAATCAGGAAGATAGAAACTGATAAAGTGCTTTCTTGGATGTCAATGACGTCAATCGAGATGATGAGGCAGAACCAATATGTAAAATTAGTAGATGTCCCTGTTATACGTTATGGAAAGATGCAAGTAAATAAAGTGCCGTTGACCGCGTGGGATATTCTTGATATAGCATATCTGTCTGTGAAATATAGTAACGATTATCGAAGTGACGATAAAAGTGTCTCTTTTGAGCAATTGGCGGTTTTATATAGACAATATGAAAATGAACATTCGGTAGCCGAAGATCTTGAAGATGCATCTTTTGAAAAGGTAAATCGTATTATATTAGGGATGACCGCCGAACAGTTTCAATATCAAAATTGGAGCTGGATTTCGGAGAAATTAAATCGAGAGTACCATATTCTTACAGCTACTTCTGATTTTGAAAATAGAAACGAAATTGATGTAGCTGAAGTTGTGGAAGATGTGTTTGGCTATTCTGTAGATGACTATCTTTCAATGGTTGTATGGGTAATTTCTCTATGCATACGAGATCCTGATCCTATGGCATATTATGAAAGCCTTCAGAAACACAGTACTGATGCAATTTTCACATATGATAATCTTAAAAACTTTATAGACTATTATTCTTGTTCTTATGACGATTTAAGATTGAATCCGATCGGAAAACAGCTACTATATTCAAAACCTTTTATTAAGACACAAAGACATGAGAATTACTTGGCTGTAAGTATATTTCCTGTTTTAATGATTCTTGGAAACGGATTATATTGGCTAGTTAGAGATTATTATCATAAGCAAAATAATGAAAGATTTCTTCATGCTTTTGGAATGTTGTTTGAAGACTATATTGCATATCTAGCTAAATGTTATTGTATATCTAATGAATGGGAAAAAATACCTGCAAGCCCCTATCAAAAAGAAGCAGACTTTATTTTTGATTTTGGCAAGTTTAAAATGCTCGTTGAATCAAAGTCATCTTTATTAATGTTAAGTGCGCGACAACAAGTTCCTGAATTAGGAGCGATAGATCGGTTCTTTAAAAATACTGTAGAAAAAGCATATCAACAATTAAACAGTAGTTATGATAGATTAAAAAACAGCAGTAAAGTCCCAATCATTAAAGTGGTCTTATTGTATGACAACTTTTCTAATACGGCGATTACGGAATTATCTATGCCAGGAGTATTTGAGAATGATTACTTGTGTTTTGTTATGACTATTCGAGATTTAGAAATGCTGCTTTATTATCATGGCAATGATAAAGTAACTGAACAAAAAATCATAGATAGAGTTCTTACTGCGATTGGCTCTAAAATGAAGATTAATATTGGAGCTATATACAACGAACTTTCATTGTATGAGAATCTGCATTTTAAAGGCAAAGGAACTATTTTAAAAGAAAAATGGAGCACATAGTTGAGAATATAAGATAAAGAAAAAACGAGTCGAAAGAATTATTTTTCGGCTCGTTTTTTCTCATGAGAGTATAGTCAATGTTTTGCGAGTTCTTGATACATGCGCATGAGCATGGCGACGCAGGCGGATTCGCTTTTGAACTCTGGCGAATCTTTGGAGATGCCATAGGCGGCCATGACGGCACGGTCGTTGTTCTGGTGTGCCTTGCGCAATTCCGGCGGCATCGTTACCTCGTCGTAGAGGTCGGCGAGGCTGGCGTCCGGATACAGCGCGCGGGCGTCGAGGATCGCCTGTGCCGTCTCTTCGATCTTTGCGCGCTGGGCATCGGTCGGATTTGGCCATGGGAAGTTGTTGTAGACGATGGTGTTGGAATAGCTATAATCGCTTTTCATTCTTCCGCAAACAGCACGCATCCATGCCATATGAATGTTAGAGGTGAGAACGCCAAAATGATAGAGAGTAGAATTTGGCATCATAAAAAGCTTGTCACCCGCAATCACATTTTGTGGCAAATAGTCCATCGGAATGTATTTGCGTCGTTCAGATGACACTTTTGGAATAGCAACATAATCTGTTTGACATTCGTGATTTTCATCAAACAACATTGGTGTATCAGCTTTTTTTTGCGTAGCAATTTTCTTGCTGGATAACCGATATTCTCGTACTGCTTGCACACGCTTTACAATTTCAGGATATTTGTTCCATTCAGCAGGATTTTTTCCTTCCAGCCAAAAACAATATCGTGGAGAACGGTTGATGAAATCCTTACCCATCATGAAAGGTCGGATATATTTACTGATCGATGGGTCTTTTTGAATAATTGTCGCCATCTCATCCTTAGTCAGGATCAAATTACCGTTGTCTGTTGGTTGGCTGCCCCGATAAATAGCTGGAACTGAACAAAGCGGCTTCGTGCGGCGCTCAATAAAAACATTAGGTCCTTCCACAAGATAAGCATTGATATTATCGACAATATCTACTGTATTGGATGTGTATAACATTTTATTTTTTGGATTTTCAGCGATACTAAAGCCAACGATCACACAATGGACGTGTGCTTTATCATTGGCTTCACTGTCCCATATAAAAGTACGGTGTGCAAAGTCAATATGAATGTCATACTCATCATAGATCGGTTTCCAAACGCTGACGACTTGCTCTCCTTGCGTAATCGAATTGGTGGAAACAAATGCTGTGCGTACTTTCGCTGCAATCATATACTGGGCAGCTTTGAAGTACCATCCTGCCACGTAATCTATATTCTTTCCGGCTTTTGGAGCAACAGCTTTAAGATCATCTTTTTGCTCTTTCGATTGATAAGCATATCCCACAAACGGCGGATTCCCCATAATGTAATCCAGCTCATCCTTCGGCACGACCGTTTCCCAGTCAATGCGCAATGCATTTCCCTCGGTGATATTGACATAGCTTTTCAGTGGCAGGAAGTCGATTCCGGTATGAATGATGTCTTCCGTCTGCTTGAGCATCTGGCTCTCGGCGATCCAGAGGGCGGTGCGGGCGACGGTGACGGCGAAGTCGTTGATCTCGATGCCATAGAATTGGCTAATGTTTACACGCACAGGGTTGGTGATGGCAAAGGCGCCGAAGCTGATCTGTTTATCAAGTCGCAGGCGCAGGGCGTCGTTTTCGAGGCGGCGCAGGGAGATGTAGGTTTCTGTAAGGAAGTTGCCACTGCCGCAGGCAGGATCGAGGAAGGTGAGGCTGGCGAGTTTATCCTGATAGGCTTCCAGCGCCTGGTTACGCTTCTTCTCCACGGTGATCTGCTTGATGGCATTGAGCTCGTCGCGCAGCGCATTGAGAAAGAGTGGATCAATGACCTTGTGAATGTTCTCGATGCTGGTATAATGCATGCCGCCGGATCGGCGTGTTTCAGGGTTCAAGGTGCTTTCGAACACGGCGCCGAAGATGGTCGGGCTGATCTCAGACCAGTCAAAGTCCGCGCTGGCACGTTTGAGGATGATCTCCACAATGTGCTCGTCCAATCGTGGCACGACGACGTTTTTATCGGCGAAAAGACCGCCGTTCACATACGGAAAGGCTGCGAGCGCTTCATCCATGTAAGGATCGCGCTCGTCTTCCGGCGTGTTCAGTACATCGAAAAGGTCAAGCAACGCGCGGCGTACATCTTTTACCGCGTAATCTTTGAGATAGTCGTGGAACATGTTATGGCGACCGAAGACGCCTGCATCTTCCGCATACAGACAAAATACCAGACGCACGCAGAGCATGTTCAGACTTTTGAGCGTTTCAGGATCTTCAGGATCTTTATACTGAGCGAGCAGCGCGTCGTAGAGTTCCCCGACCAGCTCCCCGGCAGCGATGGAAAGATTCAGCTCGCGCTGCGTATTCTCGTCGCCAGTATCCACGAGGAAGTTCATACGGTGGTACTCTTTTTC
Organism: uncultured Peptococcaceae bacterium; assembly: GCA_958451915.1. Classification (GTDB taxonomy): domain Bacteria; phylum Bacillota; class Peptococcia; order Peptococcales; family Peptococcaceae; genus UMGS1590. The sequence goes on along the minus strand of CAUDRX010000018.1, from coordinate 1,986 downwards.
CAGATCTTCCAGCTTCACGACCTGCGGCTCGTCGTTTGGACGGTTCATGTCGTGGATCTGAAATTCCGTAAAATTGCAGACAACGATCCAACGCGGGTTCAGCTCGTGCGGCAGGTATCCAGCGTAACGGCGTGCCTGCCCGAAGGGCGTGAGAAAGCTGCCATCTGACTGCTTCTGCCCTTTGCTGAGGTCGATCGCTGCGCCCTTCTGTTCAATGAGCACGCGCGTAGTGGCAATATAGCCGTCAATGTAACTTTGATGTGAAAGCTGCACAGGCTTTTCAAATTCGATGAAGGTGGCCGGATTGTTTACGTCATAGACTGTGCGTAAGAGAGACAACCAGAAGCTTTGCGTGTCCTGCTTCTCGTCGCCGCGGCCTTTCCAGTCATCGATGAATTGCTTGATGGCAGCACGTTTTTCTGCGGTCATAGATGCATACTCCTTTTTCTGAGAGGATAGGTTTATTGTATCATGGATCATGCGCGGGGGAAAAGGGCGCGTTTACGGGATGGTCTCGTGCAGAACTGCCGATCAACATAAACGGCCGCAACCATGCTGTTTGGTTGCGGCCGTAGGGTATCTTTCATGCGCTCAGTCTGCGATGGTGACGGTTTTGGTGGTGCTGTGCCAGTCGACGGTGCAGCCGGCGCTTTCAGAGATGGCGCGGATCGGCACGAGGATGCGGCCCGCGATGTTCTTTGGAGGGACGTCGCAGTGGTAGGTGCCGCCGCTATAGGTGATGGCTGGGTCGCTGACTGTGACACGGATGGTATTGGTGCCGTTGCTGGCGGTGCCGGTCTGTGTGGCCTGATCCCAGGTCACGCTGTAGCCCAGCGCTTCGAAGATGGCGCGGATCGGCACCATGACGCGGCCGTTGTCGATGATCGGCGGCTGGTCAAAACGGAGAGGGTCGCCGTTCATGAGGACGGTGACCTGGTCGTTGACGATGGGACAGGCGATCTCGATGACGCCCATGGCGCCTGGTGCGAGCTCGTACTGTTCGTAGACGAGGACGACGCTGTTGTCTTCGATGTAGTAGTTGAAGTCATCGAGGCTGTAGGCAATGATGGTGGCTTTGGCGTCGTCCCACCAGTAGCCATCGGGATGGGTGTTGATGTAGTTGATGCTCTGGTTTTTGAGATAGGTCTCGGTGGCTGCTTCGGAGAGGGAGAAGAGGCTGGCGAGGTCGAGTTTTTCGCCGGTGTTGAGGTCAAAGTTGAGCCCGGCAACGAGGGTGTTGGCGACACCGCCCATGTACCAGTAGTTGGTCATCTTGATGCTGAGGATGCCGTCATCATTCTGGGTGACGGTTGGTTCGACGTAGTCGCGGTAGTAGTCGCCTTCATAGCGAGGTGGATTTTGCTGGGCGAAATCAACGCTCTCCTGGGCGGCGGCACAGTATTCGTCGCAGTCCTGCTGGATGAGCCGGTTGATGGACTGGGCCTGTGGGGTGTTGTCATCGAGGACGACGTTGTCGTAATAATGCTGGAGCTGGAGCACGCCATTCTCGGACAAGGAGAAATCGTGCCGTTCGATGTGGTAGCTGGCGCTGTTGATGTAGTCGGAGGCCTGTGCCTGCGCGGGCGCGAGGCCGAGGAGGAGGCTGGCGGCGAGGGCCAGGCTGACGAAGCGGTGACGGTGTTTCATGGAGATCCCTTCTTTCTTGAATATTCTTTAAGAATAGTTTACTAAATATTATGACGAAGGTAAAGGGCAAACGTCAGGTATTGCCGTGTGACAGATCCTGCCGGGTGCGCGTTTATTGACGAAGAGATCGTCTTTTCGTCCAGGATCCGCTATAATTGGACGAAAGGCGGTCTTATGAATAGTAGGGGGCGGCCAACGAGAAATGAGATACGGATATTTTGAACCTTGTAGCAAAAATCCATGAAAGTTATGAATGTATTCCAGTGTGTTCTTCGGAAGAGGTGATCATCAGAGAAGACGCAGGCAGAGGAACTTTCATATGAGAGGACATAACCGCCA